>JALRGF010000518.1 GCA_023253495.1 Verrucomicrobiales bacterium | reverse complement strand
CGGTGAACCGCGAACCGCTGTAGGTCGCCATGTCGGTGAGTTGTTTTTTGAGCGTGACCCCGGCTTCCGGGAGCGTGGCGGTCGGGGAATTGCTGTTGCGTTTGAACAGGCCGACGGGCGTGTCGCACGTCTCCCAGTTTTTGCGCGGATCCTCGGGATCGACGGGCTCGGTGAAATCGGCGAGACGCCACGCCCCAACCGGCGCAGACGCCTCGCTCACGCCACGGCGGAACCGCCAGCCGGGGCTGCCGGCGGCCACGTAGCTTGTGGTGCCGAAAGACGCGGTGCTGGCCCGCCAGCTGCCGCCGATGTTGTTGTCGAGTGACGGGTGGATGAGTTCGAGCGACGGCCCGTCGCCATTTGGTGGCACCGGCCACGGGGCGGTCACGCCGTAGTCGACACGGTCGACGGTGGCACCGGCGGCATCACGCAATTCGATTTCCTCGCCGTCACTGGTCAGGCCGCCGGTCCACGGCCCGAGGGCTTTGACCCCGTGGAGCGCCTGGATCGTGGCCGGATGCTCGGCGACGACCAGATAGCCGCCGGGGGCCAGCGTGGTACCGGCGGGAAAGAGGTATTCCACGCCTCGCACGAAGCGCCAGCCGGAGAGGTCGACAACCGTCGGCAGCGGGTTGTGGATCTCGATGAATTCGGCCATCAGCGGGTTGCGCGCCGGGTTGTAGTTGATCTCGGCGATGGTGACATGCGGCGGGTCGGCGACCACCGGCAGAGTGAACGCCTGCTCAAAGGACTGGCCGGCGCGATCGGTCACGCGCACCCGCAGCGAGAGCGACCGTCCGGCATCGCCGGCCAGACGGCGCGCGGCCAGCAGCTGGTTGCCGACGACAGTGAAGGACGCGTTGTCAGCGTCACCCGTGCCCGCAACCAGGGCGAAAGTGAACTGCTCATCGGGATTTCCATCGCTCGCCTGCAGCCGCGCGGCGAACGAACCGCCGTCCAGACTGGCGGCCAGCCGCGCCTCGCTCAGAGTGATGGCGGTCGGCGGGAGCGGGGCCGGCAGCACGGTCAGCGTGACCGGAGCGGGAACCGAGTCGGCGGTGCCGTCATTGGCGATATACGTGAAGGAGTCGAGTCCGGCGAATCCCGGGTCGGGCGTGTACATGCGGGCGGTGCCGCTGCCGCTCAGGGTGCCGTGGTCCGGCGGGTCGACGATGGCAAAGCTCAGGCTGGCGACCGGGGTGTTGAGGTCGGTGGCGGCCAGGGTGACAGGGGTGGCGGTCTGGTGGGGCACGGTGACGGCGAGCGCCTGCGCTTGCGGGGCAGCCGGGATGACCGTGATGGTATGGCGGGCGGTGCGGGTGCCGGCCGGGTTGGTGGCGGTCAGCGTGTAGGTGGTCGTCCGCTGCGGTGTGACGGTCACGTGGCCGGAGGACGCGGCCAGCTCTCCGACGCCCCCGCTCAGCGAGAGGGTCATCGCGCCCGCCCCCGCGGGATTGGAAACCAGCCAGCCGAGCCGCACCGGGGTGCCGCTGTAAATGGTGGTCGCCGTCGACGGATAGAACGCGAAATGATCAATGCGCGGTGCGAGCGGCACCGCATCCGGTCCGGCGGCCAGACTGTCAGCGATGGCCGCGGCGGTCAGGGCGCCGTCCCAGAGGCGAAACTCGTTGTAGCTGCCGTTGAGGTTGGCGTCGGCGGTGGCATTCGAGCGGCCGAGCCAGTTGTTGATGTTGATCAGGCCGGCGAGCGGCAGGCTGGTGTTGGCCGATCCGAGCGGGATTCCATTCTTGTAGTACCGCAGCTGCGGAGTGGCGCCGTTGTTGCCGTCAACGTCATATACGACGGCAAAATGAAAGGGCACGCCCGCCGTCAGCAGGTCCGCGAGGTCGGCGCGGCTCTCCGTGCCATTGTCACGCAGGATCATCCGCTTTTGCGCCTGGTTTGATCCGACCTGGGACAGCAGGGCGAAATATTCGACCGCGCTCGCCGTCCCCCCGGGCCCGATCAGCTCGCCGGCAGTACCGTGGCCGAAATCGAAAATCCGGGCGTTGCCGGCCGGGCCGTTGACCGTCACCCAGCCCTCCACGGTCAGCTCCCGACCGCTTGAGATCAGGCCGTTGGGCAAGTCGATGAAAGCGGCGGTCGCCGAGGCTCCGCCGGCCAGCGAGACCTGGCCCGGGTCCGGTCCGCCGGCCGGCGCGGCGATCCGCGTCCACGGTGCGCCGCGCACGATCCCGTTCTCCCCGCCCACCGAATCGATCACCACCTCCCCCGCCGCCTCATTGAAACTCCACCGGTGCCGCAGGGCCGTCGGCGCCGGCGGCCGCACCTCAACCGTCGCCGCCGTCCCGCTGGTCAGATTGCTCAGCGTGTACGTCGTCGCCCCCGAAGGCACCACCTTCACACTGCCCGAAGCCCCGACCACCGTGCCCACACCCGGATCGAGCGACAACTGGTCACCGGCATCCACGTTCCATGACAACGTCACCTCCTGCCCCGGCAGGAAAACCGAAGGCGTCGCCGTGAAGGAATTGATGCCCGCTACCGACGTTCCAGCGAGCATCAGGCCGGCCCACCAAACCACGCGCCGCCCCGCCCTCCCGCCACCCCGGCGCCACTGTCTCACACCATCGCCCACCAGCGGGAATGAACATCTTTGAGGAAGAGCACAGGTCATTTGCGGAAAGGCCATAAGCGCGGGATTTGCCGGGAAGCCGGAGGGTATCACACCACTCCCCCGGAAAAAACACCCTCTTTGCCGGGAATTTCTCCCACCCGCACGCCAGAGGAACGACGTACTCCCCATGCCACCGTGCCCGGTCCGGCAGCGCCGGCGCGGTGCGGGCGGCCATCGCCCCACCCGCGGAGCCGCATCTGTAAAGAAATGACCCATATCCGGGTGCGTTTTGACCCCGGCGCGATCACGTCCATGGTCGATGCTCATGATGATCCGCGATATG
>JALRGF010000498.1 GCA_023253495.1 Verrucomicrobiales bacterium | reverse complement strand
CTCCTGTGCTCGAACGAGTTTCTCTTCGTGGATTGAGCCGCCCTCCGCGACCCGGGAAGCGGACACCTCCGGGCTTGCAATTCCGAAGGGAATGGCCCCACGATGGCGGCATGAACCGCCTCCATTTCATCGCCGGCATTTCCGCTCTGTTTCCATCGGTGGTGGCGGCGGCCACCTTTGCCTTCGAGACGCGGCCGGAGGGCACCCGCCTGCGGGGTGACGTGGCGGTGACGGCGGCGGCGGCCGGCTCCTTGCGCGGTGATTTTGATGCGGTGGCCAATCCCGGGGGAACGCGCACCAAGCCGGGGATTTTCGGGTCTTTCGGGAGCACGGAGAATGTCCCGGTGCCGGTGGAGTTGTCGCCGGCATTGAGCGGACCGCTGGAGGCGGTGCCGAGCGGGGTTTTCGAGCTCGGATTGAACGAGGACGCGGGCACGGTGGTCTTGTCCGGACTGAGCATGAACCTGCTGGCGGGCGGGCCGGTGGGGCTTCCGACCGAGGTCACGCTGGAGTTCGATTCCTTCCGCACGCGGTCACCTGATTCTCTGTTTATCGGCGGGATTCCGTTCACCGTGCCGTTGGGCGAGAGCCGGCTGACCTCTCTGGTGGCGGCCCAGATCGGCTCGGCGGCGGGAGAACTGAGTGCGGCGGGTGTCGATCTCTGGGATTTCAGCATTTCCACGCTCGTGGTGGTGAGCGCGGAATTGGAAAGCCCGCTGGGGACGACCGTGCTGCCGCCGGTGCCGGTGCCGTACACTTTGAGCGGGAGGGTGCAGCGCTCCGGGGAGACGGCGGTGGTGACGGCGGTTTCGGCGCTCGCGTTTTCGCAGACTGAACCCACGGATTTTGAGTTACCGGACCTGCCGTTTCCGTTTCCGACGATCCTGCCGGCGGGGGGCACGGCGAACGTCGTGCTCGATCTGACCCTGAGTGCGCTGACGGCTGAGATCGAGGGCACCTTGGAGCTGGCGGCCATCGGACGCGCCATTCCGGAGCCGGCCACGGCGCTGGTGGTCGGCGGCTTCGGGTGGCTCGCCCTGCGGCGGCGGCGGTAGGCGGCGCGGGCCTCAGGCCTCCATGCGCCACGCGAACCGCCCGAGGACCGGACTTTCGGCGACCAGGGTGTCGCCGCGGGCCAGCGGTCCGACGCCGGCCGGGGTGCCGGTGAAAACCAGGTCACCCGGCTGCAGCGACCAGACGCGACCGAGTTCGACGAGCAGGCGCGGGACCGGGTGGATCATCTGCTTGGTGTCGCCCGACTGGCGGACGACACCATTGATGCTTCCGGTGAACGTGATCGGTTGCCATGGGACGGGGACGAGGGCCCCGCAGAGCGCCGAATGGTCGAATGCCTTGGCCCGCTCCCACGGGTGGCCGGCCGCTTTCAGTTCCGCCTGCAGGTCGCGCAGGGTCAGGTCGAAGCCGAGCGTGAAACCGGAGAGGAAGCGAAGGGCGTCTGATTCGTCAGCCGGCCGCCCGGACCGTCCGATGCCGGCGACCAGTTCGGTTTCGAAGTGGAGCGCGGACGGATGCGGCGGCCACGGCACGTCGTGTCCGGGCGGGACGAGTGCGGAGGGCGGCTTCATGAAGACAACCGGCGGATCGGCCGGGGCGGCCGGGGAGCGTCCCATTTCGCGGGCGTGGGCGGCGTCATTCTGTCCGATGCAGAAGATTCTCATGGCGACGGGTCAGGCCGGGACGGCCGGGCGCAGGGCGGCGCGTGCTTCGGTGAGGCTCAGCGAGTGGCGGGTGCGGTTGATGAAATAGCTGATTTCCGAATAGCCAGCCTGTTCGACGAGATCGAGAGCGTCCTCGAAATCAGCGCTGACGCGGCCCGGGGTATGAGCGTCCGAGCCGATGACGACCGGGATGCCGCGGGCGCGCATGAGCGAGAGCATGCTGGGGCCGGGGTTCATTTCGCGGTATTTTTTGTGGCGGCCGGAGGTATTCAATTCCATGGCCACGCCGGTGGCGGCGATGCGGTCAAGGGCGGCCTCGATCTCATCCTGCACCTGCGGCAGCGACCATTCGGCGGGGTGAAAATTCTTGACCAGGTCGGGGTGGGCGAGGGTGTCGAAGAGACCGGTTTCCGCGCTCTCGGCGAGGTGGCGGAAGTACTGGCGCTGGAAAGCGGGCACATCACCGGTGAAGAAGCGGTCGAGGTAGTCGCGACCGAAGAAATGGACTGATCCGAGCACGTGGTGGAGCGGGGCTCGGGCGTGCAGCGATGCGAGCCACGGCTCCATGCCGGGAAACCAGTCGCTTTCCAGGCCGAGGCGGACGTCGAGGCGTCCGGCGAAGCGATCGGCGGTGCGGGTGATCAGGGCGACGTAGTCGTCCCACTGGTCATCGCGCATGCGGACTTCCGGCCACCAGCCGTCGGGCATCGGGCTGTGGCAGGTGAAAGTGATGGCGTGCAGGCCGCGCTGGCAGGCGATATCGGCGTATTCGGACGGGTTGCCGAATGCGTGCTGGCACAGCGGGGTGTGCATGTGACCGTCGATCATCGGGCGGATATGCGACGGACTGTGGCGGCGGTCAACCGCCGCGCTCGGGGAGGCGCCGGGTTCAGGAGAAGGCGCCGCCGTTGGTTTCCTCGCCCTCGTCCATTTCGATGGCGCGGACGCGTTTGCGGTCGCGGGTGGCCTCGACCGCCTGGCGCAGGTTTTCGGCGAAGCCGCGGGCATCCTTGAGCCACTGGTAGGTGACTTCGGGGGCGGTGCGGTCGGACGAGACCACGGTGACAGTGCCGAATCCGAGCAGCCGTTGCAGAAGCGGTTCCGAGTGGGTCCAGTCCTTGACGCGGTAGAGTTCGATTTCCTCGGTTTGTTTGTTGAGCAGGCCGCTGCGGATGCGCAGCCGCTGGGTGGTCAGCGTGATGCGGGTGGTTTTGAGCAGGAGGTGCTTCCAGATGGCGACGGGGATGCCGATGATGGAGACCCACCACCAGAAGTTCTGCCATGACGAGGGAGCGCCTTCCCAGAGGATGGTCTCGGTGTTGGGGCCCGGAGCGGTTGCGGAGGGAGCGGGGGTGGGCGAGTCGGGTGACATGAGGGGACAGTGGTGGCGCGCGGGGGCGGCGGCGATTCAAAAATGCGCCTTCGTTTGGAAGACGGGATGACGGGAGGGCGAGGTGCGGGTCAGGGTTTGGCGGGGGCGGGGGCGGTGAGCGGGCCGCCGGCCTTCTGCCAGGCGTTCAGGCCGCCTTCGAGGTGGAAGATGTTTTTGAAGCCGAGCGATTTCATGAGTTCGCGGGTTTTCGACGAGCGGCCGCCGGCGGCGCAATGGACGAGGTAGGGTTTGGAGCGGTCGAGTTTGGCCAGTGCTTCCTTGAAGCCGTTCTGGCCGCTGGCCTTGCCGTGGCAGCCGCCGCCGTTGCAGCCGCCCTTGGTGAGGATGGGCACGATGTCGTTGGCGAAGTTCAGCCGGCGCGGCGTCTCCGCCGCCGGGGCGGACAGGGCGAGGCCG
>JALRGF010000702.1 GCA_023253495.1 Verrucomicrobiales bacterium | reverse complement strand
CGCAAAATCCTCGGGGCGATAGACGTTGTCCGACGCGTAATACCCCTTGGCGTCGGTGGCGCCGACGATCTGACCGCCGGGAATGCCCGCCCCGGCCATCAGCACCGACATGGCGTGGGGCCAGTGGTCGCGACCGCCGTCCTTGTTGACCTTCGGCGTGCGCCCGAACTCGCCGAGCACCAGCACCAGCGTGCTCTCGAGCAGCCCGCGATCCGAGAGGTCGCTGATCAATGCGGACACGCCTTGGTCCAGGGTTTTCAATTGATCCCCCTTGTAGGCGGCCTCGATGCCGGTGTGGTGGTCCCAGCCGCCCCAGTTCACCGTGACCCAGGAAACGCCGACCTCGACCAGCCGCCGCGCCAGCAGAAACCGCTGCCCCATGTCGGTACGACCGTACCGCTCGCGCACCTTCGGGTCCTCGCGGTTCATGTCAAAGGCCGCCTGCGCCGCGGCCGACGACACCAGATCAAACCCCTGTTCGTAAAACTTGTCGAACTCCACCGCCGGGTCCTCCACCACGCGGTCGTTGGCCCGCTTCATGCGGTCGAGGGCGGCCCGCAGCCCGCGGCGCGACGACACGCGTCCTTCGGCCAGATCGGCGGGCAGCACGACGTCATGGACGCGGAAAGAATCCGAATTCGGATACCCTCCGATGATGAACGGCGCGTGCTCGCCACCGAGGAAATTCGGTCCGCCGGAGCGCGTGTTTGATGGTGTCGCCATGTACGGCGGCAGCCCGCTGCGCACACCCCGTTCGTGGGAGACCATCGACCCCATGGACGGATGGAACGTGACGAAGGCGCCGCAGCCGACCGGCACCGGGGTGGGTGCGCCGGTCATCATGTAGTGGTTTCCACCGCCGTGGTTCGGGTCCTTGTGAGTGATCGAGCGGACCACGGTGAACTTGTTAAACATCCCGGCCAGCTGGCTCACCGGCTCGCTGAAATGCACGCCCGGCACCGTGGTCGGCACCGTCTTGAACGGCCCGCGGATGTCCGCCGGCGCATCCGGTTTCGGGTCAAACGTTTCAAAATGCGACGGGCCGCCATCCAGCCAGATCATGATGCAATTGACCGGGCGGGCGGACGCCGCCGCCGGGGCGGACGCCGCCTGCGCCTGCATCCGGAGCAGGTCGCACAGCCCGTACCCAAGCATGCCGCGCAGCCCGAGCTGGAGGAAGTCGCGGCGCGCCATGCCGTCGCAATATCGATGAAGAGCCATGGGGATCAGTGGTTGAAGACAAATTCGGCGGAGTTGAGCAGGGCCCAGAGCACATCCTCGACGGCCTGGCGGCGAGCGGAAGGGTCGTCGCTGAACCCGGCGGTGGCCAGCGCGAGTTCGTCGTCGGTCGGCCGCCGCGCATAACACGCGAGATACAGCTCCGTGACAATTTCCGCCGGGGTGGCCGGACTGGCAGCCAGCCTCTGGACGCGCGCGGCGGCCTCGGTGCTGGTCAGCTTGGCGTGCAGCTGGTCGGAATTCATCAGGTGGAGCGACTGACCGATGGCCGGCCGCAAGTTCCGCTCGCACGGGCAGTCGCTGCTTGAATTCGGGCGGCCGAAAGCATCCATCGTGCGCGACTCGATCTTGTACGTCCATGCCTGGGCGGCGCGGCTGCCGGGGGGCAGGCCGGGGTAGGCGGTCGGCACGCCGGTGACATCGGCGATGGCATCGGCCATCATTTCGGCGCCGAGCCGGCGGCGGTAGGAGCGTGAGAAATTCCGGGTGTCGGCGGCATTGGTCTCGTTCGGCTCGCTGCTCAGTTGATACACATGCGAGTTCATGATGGTGCGCATGAGCGCCTTCAGATCGTAGTTCGAGCG
>JALRGF010000279.1 GCA_023253495.1 Verrucomicrobiales bacterium | reverse complement strand
GCAAGTTCTGGCGCGGCGTGACCGCCCAGAACCGCGGCATGGAACGCGCGACGGCCGACTACATGGGGATGCTGGCCACGGTGATGAACTCGCTGGCGCTGCAATCGATGCTGGAGGCCCACGGGGTGCCGACCCGGGTGCAGAGTGCGATCCGCATGGACATTGTGGCCGAGCCGTTCATCCGGCGGAAGGCGGTGCGCCACATGGAGCAGAACCGCGTGGTTATCTTCGCGGCCGGCACCGGCAATCCGTTTTTCTCGACGGATACGACGGCTGCCCTGCGCGGCAGCGAGATCGGGGCCGACGTGATTCTGAAGGCGACCAAGGTCGATGGCATTTACGATTCCGATCCGGTGAAGAACCCGGAGGCCCGGCGGTTCGAGCGCATCACCTTTCAGGAATGCCTGCAGCGGCAGCTCAAGGTGATGGACGCCACCGCTTTCAGCCTCTGCGAGGAAAACAACAAGCCGATCATCGTCTTCGACATGGGGCCGGCCGGCAACGTGCGCCGCGCCCTGCTCGGGGAACCGATCGGCACGCTGGTGACCGCCTGATCCGATTGCTTCCCCCGCCCACCCCCCGTCCGCCACCCCATCCCCGCCATGGACCAGAAAACCATCCTCGCCTCCGCTCAGGAAAACATGAAAAAAGCCGTTGATTTCGTGCTCCACGAATTCAATGCCGTGCGCACCGGCAAGGCGTCGCCCGCCCTCGTCGAAAGCGTGAATATTTCCGTGAGCATCTACGGCGGCACCCACATGAAGCTCAAGCAGCTGGCCGCCATCTCGACCCCGGACTCGCGCACGATCTACGTGCAACCGCACGACCCGAGCACGCTGCAGGACGTCGAGCGCGGGCTGCGCGAATCCAACATCGGGCTGAATCCGATTGCCGATGGCAAGCGCCTGCGCATTCCGGTGCCGGAGCTTTCCACCGAGCGCCGCAAGGAGATGGTCAAACTCATCAAACAGATGTCCGAGGAAGGCAAGGTGCGGGTGCGGGCGGCGCGCCGCGACGGCATGGAAACAGCCAAGGCCGCGGAAAAGGCGGGCACCCTGACCGAGGACGACCTGAAACGCGTCGAAAAAGACATTCAGGCCGCCACCGATGCGGCGGTGAAGGACATCGACCAGCACACCGCCCACAAGAAAAAGGAAATCCTCACGGTCTGAGCCTCATTGTCTGAGGGTCAGTCACGGGTGAGGGCCGCGGCCCAATGTCCGGCCGCCGGCGGCCGGACGGCGACCCAGGATCCGGCCGTCAGAACGGCTGTCGGTCCCCAGTCGCCGGACTGGATGTCGATCCAGCGCACGGTGAACGTGCCGTCCATCGATTGCAGGTTGAGTTCGACCTCTCCGCCATCGGGAAAGTAGAGGGCGTAAGCGATGCCCGGGCGGGCGGCGAGAAACGCTTCGTTCGATTCGCGGGCGCGCAGGAGGTCTTGGGCGGGGACGAGGTCCCAGGCGGGAATACGGGACTCGAGTTTGCGGGCGGCGCGCACCGCGGCCTCGGCGGGCGCGGAGAAGCCCAGACCGGAGTCGGGGCGGTGGAAGCGCACGGCGGCCGCGCCCCCGATGAGGTGCCGCCACCAGCGTTCCAGGCCGTCGCGGTTGGTGTGACCGAACTTGTTGCCGTCGGCCCCGTAGGTTTTCACGGTATTGATCGGTCTTGGGCGGCCGGCCAGGTGGGTCCGTGCCCACTGGAAGTTGTCCCAGTGGCGCTGACCTTTCTGGTGATTGTTCTGGGAGATGTCGACAAAGGCGAAGCGTTCCGGGTGGTCGAAGGTGCGCCGGTGGTGCTCCCCCTCGAGGTTCCAGTCGTCCCACATTTCGGTGAGGAAGACGCTGACGCCCGCCTCGCGGGCGCGGGTGGTGATGAAATCGGCCCAATGGACCGCCCAGGCTTCCTCGCCGTTGGTTTCGTTGTCCATGCAGTAAAGGACGTGCGGGTAGGGGAGCGTGTGGCGGAGCATTTCAGCGACGAACTTTTCCTGAAACGCGAGAACCACCGGATTGTGCCGTTGTTTCGGCGTGGTGAAAAAAAACGGCTGGCGGTTGGCTCCGGGGTGATCGGGGTAAGCGGCGGCAAGCCCTGATGCCTCGTGGGTGTAGTTCACGTTGTTGGCCGGGTTGTAGGGATGCGGCGGCCAGTTTTTCATCGAATAATCGAACCGGTCCCAGACCTCGATCTGCACGATGATGCCCCGTTCGTGGGTCAGACGGAGAAAGTCGGCAAACCGTTTCCAGTAGGCGTCATTCCACCGGGTCAGGTCGTATTTTCCGTTCTCAAGCTGCAGGAAAGGATAGACCTCGAAGCCGCCGTCGCGCCGGTCGCTCATGGTGTTGCGCACGTAATCCGCACCGGCGGCGGCCATGGCATCGAGGTGCGCGGTCAGATCGGGAATCTGAAACAGGTTGTCGTCCTTGCTGCCGCCGAGCAGCAGGACCGGTTTCCCCTGGTACTGCCAGTACCACGGGTTTTTTTCCCAGGGCTGGAGGCGGGCGGCGGCATCAACCGGCAGGGCGGCCAGCGAGGCGGTCGTTCCGGAGAACAGGCAGAGCAGCAGAAGCCAGAGGAGGCGGATCGTCATGGTGGCGGATGGCGGATGGCGGAAAGCGGACCGAAGGAGGCGGCGTGGAGGGTCATGCCTCCGGCGGGCTTGGGAGTGACGGTGAGGGCGGGAGTGCCCCGGGGTGATGGGTGGGGCGGGAGGATCAATTCCCGATGCAGAAGAGGTGGTGCTCGCTGCGGAGGAACAGGCGGTTGCCGGCGATGGCGGGGGACGCCTGCACTTTTTCGCCCAGCGGGTGGGTGGCCAGCACCTCGAAGCGTGGTTCGGCCGGCAGGACGGAGGTGGTGCCGTCGTCGGCGGTGATGTAGATCTTGCCGGTGGCGACGATCGGGGAGGCTGCGAAGGTGCCGCCGAGGCGCTCGCGGTATTTCACCTCGCCGCTTTTGGCGTCGGCGCACCAGGCGATCCCGGCTTCGGTGACGCAATAGATGTGGGGTGCGATGAAGACCATCGACGGCAGTTTGGGAGCGTTTTTCTCCTGTTCCCAGGCGAAGTGGGATTCGCTGATGTCGCCCGCGGCCCCGGCGAGCTTGAAGGCGCGCACGGAGTTGGCGCCGCCGTAACCGTTCGGCTGGATGGCGATGCCATCGGCGATGATGACCGACGGGGTGACGCCCTCGCCGTCGTTTTTCGCGGTCCACAGGAGCGACCCGCTCCGGAGGTCGAACCCCTGGAGCACGTCGCCGGCGCCGCTGACCAGTTGTTTGCGGCCGGTTTCATCGGTCCAGACGGTCGGGGTGATATGGGCGATGCGGGACGTGCCGCGCCCGGTTTTCCAGGCCAGGGTGCCGGTATCGGCGTGGAGGGCGAAAACGAAGGAGCGGTCCCAGGGGAGTTGCCAGCCGACCCGTTCATTGTGCGCTCCCTCCACTGCCGGGTCGGTGCTGCCGTCCCAGGGCATGAGGAGCAGGCCGTCCTCGAGCACCGGCGAAGCCCCCAGGCCGTGGCGGCTGTAGAACCGGAAGTCGCGGAACGTCCAGACGACTTTTCCGCTGAAGTCGACGGCGGCGATACCGCCGCCCCCGAAGACGGCGTAGACGCGCTGGCCGTCGGTGCATGGCGTGGGCGTGGCATACGTATTCCGGCTCTCTTTGCGCCCCGGCTCCTGGGTGAAGACTTCCGTATTCCATTTCACTGCTCCGGTGGCCGCGTCCAGGCAGAGCACCCGGCACGACCGCCCGCCGTCCGTCGCCGTGGTCACGAACACCTCGGATCCCCAGACGATCGGTGAGGAATGCGCCTCACCCGGAATCGCCGTCTTCCATTTCACGTTTTCGGTCGCGCTCCAGCGGGCCGGCAGATCGGTGGCCGCCGACACCCCCTGGCGCCCCGGACCGCGGAACCAGGGCCAGTTTTCGGCGCGGCCCGCGGGCACCGGCACCACTCCGGCCGCCAGCGCGGCCACGGAAAGCAACATGAGGCATTTCATAGCGTCCACGCTACCCGGGCCCGTGATCTGTGGCGAGAAAATCCCGTTCGCCACGATGACCACGTGGGGGCAGGGAAAAAGGCTGCCGCCGCGCGACGGCATGTCCGAGCACGCCATGCCGGCTTTCCGGGGCAGTTCGATACGGGCCGAGGATTCGCCGAGGCAGCCGGCCCCTGTGCCCCCGGGCCCGGGCTCAGGCTTCCTCGTCCACGCGTTCGTCGCGCTGGTAAATGGGCAGCTGGCGGTAGGGCACGGTGAAGGCGAGGACCATCATGCTGGTCGAGTAGACGCGGCCGTAGCTGGTGCCTTCCCAGTCACCATCGGTTTCCTGTTTCGCGAGATAATGCTCGTACATCCAGTCCGAGTACGTCTGCCAGTAAGTGCCGCCCATCTGGAACAACGCCTGGGCATTGTAGTAGTTGCCGTAGTACTCGAACTGGTTGCCCGGCAGCTTCCGGAAATTCTTCAGCACCCAGTCAGCTCCCTTGATGACCATCGGGTCGTCGAATTTACCGCAGACGCACAGGCTGAGCAGGGCGGCTCCGGTCAGGGTGTCCGCGTGATCGCTGTCGCCCATATAGCCGAAGTGCCCGTTGCGTTTGTGCTGGCGGCGCAGGACGTAATTGACGGCGGAATCGATCGCCTCTTTCGGCACCGGAGCGCCGTTGAGTTTGGCCGAGCGCAGGCTCATCAGCGCCCAGCCGGAGCATGAGAGGTCGCTGTCGGTGGAATTGGGAAAATACCGCCAGCCGCCCTGGTGGTCGGGGTCCTTGCGGACCGCCTGGGCGTCGAGCAGCACCTTGGTACCGGCGGCCAGCGCGGGGTCGAGGCGTTTCTGGCGCTCCGGGGAGACCATGCCTGAGCACTCGCTGAGAAAGAGCGTGCTGATATTGTGGGCGTACATCGGGCCGTGGCCGTGGTCGCCGGACTCGATCAGGCCGTTCTCCTTGGAGTGGCGCAGGGCGAAATCAATACGCCGGTCGATGGCCTCGCCGTATTTCCCGACGCCGGGACGGTGGCCGGTTGAAAGCAGCGCCAGCCCGACCAGCGAGGAGATGCCGGTCGACCGGCCGTACGCGCCATCGGGGAAGGTGCCGCTTTCCCGGTCTTCCTGGGACAGCAGGTAATCGAGCCCCCGGTTCACGCTGGTCTCGATCTCCCTGCGCATCCGCTGAAAGGCGTCAGCCGGAGCGGCGGCCGCATGCCCCGGCCGCGGCAGTCCGCTCCCGAGCAGGGCACCGGCGGCGGTGGCGGTGAAGTGGCGGCGGTTCATGGGAATCGGGTGGCCGGGAAACGGGTGACGGCCGAAAGGCCGGTCCGGACCGGTCGCAGCAGACCGGCAACCATTTCCCCGTTCCGGCGGCGCCGTCAATCCGGACTCGTCAGCGGCCGGGGTCGCCGCTAAAGCAAAGGCATGACCGACGCGATGGATCCGGGATCACTCAGGATCACGTTTTTGGGCACCGGCACCTCGGTCGGGGTGCCGATGGTGGGGTGCGATTGTGCGGTCTGCCATTCGGCGGACCCGAGGGACCAGCGGTTCCGGTCGTCGGTGTGGATGACCACGGCGGAGGCGGCGTGGGTGGTCGATACCGGACCGGATTTCCGTTCGCAGTGCCTGCGGGCGGGCATCCGCCGGCTGGATGCGGTGCTTTTGACGCATGCCCACACCGATCATGTGGCGGGATTTGATGATTTGCGGCGGTTCACGGTGGGGGCGGACGAGGAGATGCCGGTGTATGCGAGCCCGTCCTGTCTGGCCGCGGTGCGCCGGATGTTTGAATTCGCCTTCAACGGCGAGAACCGGTACCCGGGGTATTTCAAGCCGGTGCCGTGTCCGTTTGACGGAGCGTTTTTTCTGGGGGCGACTGAGGTGACGCCGCTGCCGGTGGTGCATGGCAAGGTGGAGACGCATGGATTTCTGTTTTCGCGCGGCGGCCGGAAGCTGGCCGCCTATGTGCCGGACGTGAAGTCGGCGCCGCGGGCGACGACCGCGGCCCTGGGCGGGGTGGAGGTGTTGATTGTCGACGCGCTGCGGTTCACGCCGCACCCGACGCACCAGAATTTCGAGGAGGCCCTGGCGTGGTCGCGGGAAATCGGAGCGCGGCGGACCTGGTTCACTCATTTCCAGTGTCAGGTCGGCCATGCTGAGGCCGAGGAAAATCTGCCCGATGACGTCCGCCTGGCGTATGATGGGCTGGTACTTGATCTTCCCCTTACCTGATCGTGAAAAACCTTCTCTTACGACGCGCCTTCGTTCTTCCGCTGGCAGCCACCTTTCTGGGGTCGCCGGCATCGGCCCAGTCCCTGCCCAGTCCTGATTACCGCGAGGCGACGGTGGTCGTCTTCAACAGCGAGGTGCCGGCATCGCGGCGGCTGGCGGAGACGTACGCCAAGGCCCGTCGCGTTCCGGCGGCCAACCTGGTCGGGCTGCCGCTCTCGTCCGCGGAAACCATCACCCGGTCCGAGTTCGTCCGCACGCTGGCGGATCCGCTGCGGAAGACGTTCACGGAAAAAGGATGGTGGACGATGGGCAGCGGGCCGGAAGGCGCGCAGGTGACCGCGAGCACGCGGCGGGTGCTGGCGGTGATGTCCGGGGTGCCGCTGCGGATTTCGGAGGACGCCCCGGCCGCCCCGCCCGCCAGCCCCGCCGCGCCGCCCTCGCCCACGCCTTCGGGCGGCCAGCAGACCGATGCTGCCAGTGTGGACTCGGAACTGACGTTGCTCGGGGTGCCCGGAGCCACCGTGGCCGGGGTCATCAACAACCCGTATTTCCGCAAGGACGAGGCCTTCGCCACCGGCGCGCCGCCGGCGATGATGCTGGTCGGCCGGATCGACGGCCCCGGGTTCCCGGTCTGCGAGCGCCTCATCGCCGATGCGGTGGCGGTTGAAAAATCCGGCCTGTGGGGGCGCGTATACCTCGATCTTGCCATGAAGGGGGCCGGATATGAAGAAGGAGACCAGTGGTTGCTGGAGGCCGGACGGACGTTCGGCACCGGCGGCTGGCCGGTGATCATTGATGCGCACCCGCAGACGCTGCCGACGAATTATCCGATGACCGATGCCGCGGTGTATCTCGGGTGGTACATCCGCTCGCCGGACGGGCCGTTTCTCAATCCGGCCTTCCGGTTTCGCCGCGGCGCGGTCGCCACGCACATTCACAGTTTCAGCGCAACCTCGATCCGCGGTCAGTCCAATGAATGGTGCGGTCCGCTGCTCACCAAAGGGGCAGCCGCCGTGCTCGGCAACACCTGGGAGCCGTTCCTCGGGCTGACCACCCACCTGCATGTTTTCAGCGCGCGCCTGCTCAAAGGATACACCCTGGCCGAAGCGGCATGGATGGCCACGCCCGCGCTGTCGTGGATGAATGTGGTTCTGGGCGATCCGCTCTACCGGCCGTTCGCCAACCGCCGGACAGCGCCGCCGGTGCGCGAAAGTGAGGAGTTTCAGGTGTACCAGGAGCTGCTCACCCGGCATGGCGCGAGCGACGATCATCAAGCGTTGCTGCGGGTTCAATGTTCCGCCTCCCACGCAAGCGGAGCATTTTGGAGCCGTTGACTGATTGGGAGATTACCGCGGTGTTGGATGAGTTAGCCAGCGGTAGGGTTACGGCCCGTGACCAGGCGATCGTTTTGTTGTCA
>JALRGF010000266.1 GCA_023253495.1 Verrucomicrobiales bacterium | reverse complement strand
TGGAGGAACCATCGGATGGCGGGGAGGACTTGGATGGGTGCGGGGATTTGCGTGCCGGGTGGGAGGGGGTCGAGCACGATGAGGAGAAGGCTGGCGGTCGGGTGGACGGCATGGGCTTCGGTGAGGGAGCGGGTTTCCCGGAATAGGGTGGCGGGATCGGCGGCATCGGCGCAGACTTGAATGAGGAGGACTTCGCCGGTGGAGTCGGTGGCGTGGAAATCGACTTCGTTTCCCCGGGGTGTGCGGAGATAGTGGACCTCGCAACCGCGGCGGAGGAGTTCGATGAACACAGCGGTTTCGAGGGCATGGCCGGTATGGGCGCGGCCGGTGCGTTCGTAGATGGGAATGAGGCCCGGGTCGATGGGATAGGCCTTGCGGGGGTTGACCATGCGCTGGCGTTCCGAGGCGGTGAGGAGTGACGTGGTGCGAATGAGGAAGGCGTCCTCAAAGTAGGCGAGAAAGGCGTGCAGGCTGTCCTTCGAGACGGGAAGGCCTTGCGATTTCAAGGTATTGTAGAATTTCTCGATACTGAACGCAGCGCAGGGATTTCCCAACAGGCGACGCTGGAGCCAGCGCAGGGCGACGGGATTGGATACGCCGTGGCGCTCGATCACATCACGGAGTACGGCGACATCGACGTAGCCTTGGAGAAGCGGTCGGCGGTCGCGTGCTTCGAGGTTCTGGGCATCCGGGAAGCCGCCTTCGGAAAGGTAGGTGCGGAAGGCATGTTCGAGGATGGAGCGGCGGGCTTTGGGAAGGGATTCCCATTCTTTTTCCGGAAGAAGGTCCCGATGCAAAAGTGCCTCACGGAAGCTGAAGGGGAAGACGGTGACCTCCATGGCACGGCCCCGCATGCTGGTGTGGACCTCGCGACTGAGCATGGAGGCGGACGATCCGGAGAGGAAGAGCCGGATTTTTTCAGTATCCAGGATGCGCCGGGAGAACGTTTCCCAACCGGGAGCGAGCTGGATTTCGTCCAGTAGAAGAGTGACCCGGGATTGATCTCGGAACTCCGGGTGGCGCTGGAAATAGGATTCCAACAGGAACGAGAGATCGGTCGCGTCCATGCCGGCGAGGCGGTCGTCTTCGAGGTTGAGATAGACGAGGGATTCGCGGGGTTCTCCGGCAGCGAGGAGGTCGGCCAGGCATTGCCAGAGGTAACAGGACTTGCCGCTGCGCCTCATGCCAATGACGGCGAGTGCCTTGCCGGGGACTTTGGGGAGGCGGATCTCACGCCGCGTCAGGTCAGGGACGGGCATGACGAGAGCATCGGCCAGTTTTTCCAGAAGAGTCGCCTGAAGTTCTCCTTTCACGAGGGACAGGATAAATTTATATTCTCCTTTTGCAAAGGATAAAAACACAATTTCACAGGCAGGTGCTGGCCGTGGAACTTGGCGGGGTATTCCTTGAGGACACGGTGGCTGATGAACTGGCAGCCCTCGGTGGTGAGCGGGAGCTTGTGGGCGGCAGACCCCACCCCTCCCAGCCGATGACCCACGCCCCTTCCCCCACGCCGGCCCGCGAAAGCAGATTCAGATTCAGCGAACCTCGTGTATCATCCATGGTAAGCACCCCCTTCAAAGAGACCCCTCCTTTGTGCCTTGCCCATGGATTCCGGTGTCGCCATGCTCCTACCGGATCCGGTCCGCCCATTCGTCCTCATGTCCCCCGTTTTCTCCTCCGGCAGGTCCGGGCTCCGGGCTGCATCCGGCCTGCTGATCCTCGCGCTGGGAATGCCGGGAACACGAGGAGAACAGACTGACACGAGCGATCCGCCGTCGCAAAGCCTGCAACGCCTCCGCAACGACACCCCGCCCGACGACCGCCGGCCCACCCTCTGGGTGCTGGATCAGGTTTCCGAGGAACCGGCCACCGGCACCATCGCTGTGGCCGGGCGTGCCGGGCTGTCGCGGGTCGCCACGGAAGACGTCCGCTTCGTGGTGACTGCCATCGACGGCACCGCGCGCGCCGGCACCGACTTCACGTCGTTACAAACGGAGCTGGTCATTCCGGCGGGGCAGCTCGCCGTCACTTTCGTCATTGAGCTGCTCGCCGATGCCGTCGCCGAAGGAGACGAAACATTCGCGGTGCGGCTCAGCAGAGTCGACGGTGCCGAGGCGTGGCCGGCGGATGCGACCTGGACGATCCGGGACGCCTCGCTCCGGCGCCCGGCGGTTCTGGCCGAGGGCAACACGGTGTATGAAGGCGTCGGGCCCGTGCCGCTGGCCGTTCGTTTCGTGGAAACCGGCACACCGTTCGCGGTGCCATGGTCGCTGGAGCCGGTGGCCGTCACCACCACGGCTTCCGGCGGTCCGCTGCCGGCATTCGGCGTGGATCTTGCTGCCGGCCAATCCGGCCGCCTCCTCAGCGGACCGGATCCATCAACCGCGTTCCACCTCAGCGCCGAACGCGACCTCGAACGCGATCCGGACGAACCGGTCTCCGCCGTCTTCACGCTTCCGGACGGCGTGGTGGCCGGCAGTTTTGCGCGCCGCTTTGCCGCTTCTCTCGACACGCATACGTTCGGGCAGCCGGTGCGGGCGACGACCGACGGCCAGCGGGTGGTCGTGATCGAGCGGGACCCGGCTGGCGACGTCCCCGGGCCGCTCCGGCTCGCTGTCTACGGACGCGACCTATCCGCTCCCGGTGAATGGAAGAGAGTCCATTCGTGGCCCGCCCCGACCACCGGCAACGGACGGTCGATGGCCGTCCGCTTGCGCCGCGGCCGTCTGATGTATTACGACGGCGGGGCCGGCCGCGCCTGGGTTTATGCCGCACCCGCCGCGCCGCAGGGCGCGTGGGCGCTGGAAGCCGATTTTCCCGCCGCCGTGAACCCGGATCTGAGTTGGTTGGGCTGGGATTTTGACGGGGCCACTTTTGTGGTGGCTCATGCTCAGGCGCTGGCTTTCCGCGAGCGTGGTCCGGGCGACTGGTCGGTCAGCCACTTGGTGGAAACGGAAGGCGGGAGCGACGGACCAGCCGGGCAACCGGTGCTCGACGGCCCGCGCTGTGCGGTCGCCGTGGCCCGCCCCGGAGCCTCACCGGCAGTGCAGATCATCGAGCGGGCCGGGCCGCCGCTCACCCCATGGGTGCCGCGCGCCACCATCCCGCACCCGGATTCCACCAACCCGGTGCGCCCGCTGCTGCTCGGACGGTTTCTCGCCATCGGTCGCACCGGCGAAACCACGACGCGGGTGCATGAACAAGCTCCCGACGGCAGCTGGCCGCTGCGCCAGATCCTCGCCGATGAACTCCTGTTCGCCGGGCCCTCGTTGTTCTTCGGGACGAAATCCGTGCACGCCGTCACCGGAACCTCCGAATCCCCATGGCAACCGCTCGGCCGGTCGTCGTGGTCGCCCCTCTATGACACCAGCAGCCTGCTGGACGTCTGCGGCCATGTGCTTCTGCAGCGGCAATCCTTCACCGGCACCGACGATCAGGGGATACCGGGATTTTCCATCAGCGAACCGGGGGTCGAAGCGATCATCGGCGATGAACAATCGTTCGAGTTTTCCCACCAGTTCGCCGCCGCCAATACCGAAGGTCCCACCGACCTCACCTACGCCTCCGTCCTGATCACCCCCATGGCGCCGGCTCCCCGGCCCATCACCCTCCGCTACCGGACCGATCCCACCGGCGGTTCCGCCACCGCCGGCACGGACTTCCGCCCGGTCGAAGGACAGATCACCCTGCCTGCCGGAGCCACCGGTGCCTGGGTGCGGGTGCCGGTTCTGCCCGACGCCTTGCCCGAACCCGCCGAATCAATCGTCCTGCTCTTCGACCCGCCCAGTTACGGGGCCGCGACGCTCGAAAGGGTCGAACTGTACGTCGTCGATGCCCCGCTGGGGCTGACCGCGCCCGACCGCGCGTCACTCCACATCTTTGAACCGGCCGAAGGCACGGAATCCTTGGTGCTGCCAGTCTCCCTCGCCCGCCCGCAGCGGCAGGACATCGTGTTTCAATACGAAATCAAC
>JALRGF010000049.1 GCA_023253495.1 Verrucomicrobiales bacterium | reverse complement strand
GTTCCAGTCTTCGCCGAGGTGGCCATTGGGGGCGAACCCGCGGAACACGTAATACCCTTCGCCTGGGGGTTTACCGACCGGGATTTCGAAGCCGTCAGCCAGCGGCACCTTGACCATGCGCTCGGCATGGACGGGAACCGGGGCGGCGCTGAGGCCCAGCAGGGCGGCCAGAAGAACGGTGGGAAATCGGAGAGCCATCGCGAAAGGGGCACGCTATCCGGAGTCGGGCGGCGCGCAAACGGACTTGGTCATCGGCTGAACGAGGCCTGTACGGGCGTCATGCCTGTGACCGCGACCTTCTGACCGCGGACCGCAGGCAGGCTGGACTGGCCATTTGACGGGTGGCGCGGGCGTGCCACCGGTGGGGCATGCGCCTGACCGTTGCGTTGATTCTCGCCTCGGCCTCGCCGCGGCGGCTGGAATTGCTGCGCTCGCTGACCCCGGAATTCACGGTGGTCACGGCAGACGGGGTGGAGGAGGCCCACGAGACCGGGCTGGCACCGGCGGCCCTCACCGGCCACAATGCCCGCCTCAAGGCGGAGGCGGTGGCGTCCCGGCATCCGGGATGCCTGGTGCTCGGAGCGGACACCCTGGTCTATCTCGACGGCGAGCCGCTGGGCAAACCGGCTGATCTGGCGGAAGCGGCTGCCATGTTGCGGCGGTTGTCCGGGCGGACGCACACCGTGTGCACCGGCGTCTGCCTGGCCGGTCCGGGAGCCGGGGAGCTCGATTGTTTTCACGCTCTGACCCTGGTGACATTCCGGCCGCTGACGGAAGCCGCCATTGCCGACTACCTGAACCGGGTGCCGGTGCTGGACAAGGCCGGTGCCTATGCGGCCCAGGAATGGGGCGAGCTCATCATCGATCGCATGGAGGGCTCGTGGAGCAATGTGGTTGGCCTGCCGCTGGAAGCGCTGGAACAGCATCTGTCCCGGTGGGGCCGTCCCTGAGCCCCCGCGCTGCCCTCCGCGGCCCGGTTCGCCGGAGCGCAGACGGCCCGAGGCACCGGAGGCACCCGCCTTTCCCAGCGAAGGCCGGCGATCCGGCGACCCTCAGCCGGCCGCCGGAAGCCACCGCATGCACCGGAACGGGTGTTCATCGACCAAGTTGCTCCGGACACCGGCCAACCGGTCCGGCCAGTAGAACTGGACCCCGACGAAGTGCCAGACCGGTGAGATGACGGCGTGGGTCTGGAGGAGCAGGGATTCGGCCCGTTGGAAAAGCGCGTAGCGTTTGGTCCGGTCGCTCTCGTCGCCGGCGGCGGCAATGAGGGAGTCATAATCGGAGTTTTTCCATCCGGTGCGGTTGTTGCCGCTGCCGGAGAGGAACATATCCAGAAAAGTATTGGGGTCGTTGTAATCACCGACCCACGACGAGCGGCAGATGTCGTAGTTCGTTTTCCGCATCGAATCCAGGTAGACCTTCCATTCCTGTTTCTGCGGGAGGATTTTGACACCGAGGGCGTTCTCCCACATCGCCTGGATTTCGACGGCCAGCGCCTGATCGGTCTCGAGAATCGGGAAAAGATAGCGGACGAGCGGAAACCCCCGGCCCCCGGGATACCCGGCCTCGGCCAGCAGGCGCCGCGCCTCGGCCACGTCGTACATCGGGTCCGGGCGTGGTGGTTCGTAGCCGTCGCCGCAGCCTGGCGGTACCAGGCTGTAGGCCGCTGGTTCTCCCATCCGGGTCACCCGTTCGACCACCCGCTGGCGGTCCAGACAGAGGCCGAAAGCCCGGCGGACGCGCGGGTCGGCGAACGGACTGCCGGGCGCCGCGCAGTTGAACCGCATGAAACCGGTCGCCAGCATCGGTCCGCTGTGGAAATACG
>JALRGF010000669.1 GCA_023253495.1 Verrucomicrobiales bacterium | reverse complement strand
CTCCTGGCCGCTGCCCCGATCTTCGGTTTGAAGGGGGTGAATGTCATCTTGCCGTAGCGCAAGGAGAGGATGGGGGGCGGGATTTCGGGTGCTTCTGGCATCCCTCCGGGATGCTCTGGAGCTTGGCCCCTCAAAAACGGTCTGGGTGGAGCATAGGTTACCTGTTCCCCTGTATCCCCTGTTCCCCTGTATCCTGCTGGGGCCTCCCTACGGGTGGTGGGAGGTGCCGGGATGCGGGTCGGCTCGAGTGAGAGTCATGAAACGATGGGGACGAGCATCCGAACGGTCTGCCGCTTTGTGGCGGTCCAGAACGGCTGTCCTCGACCCCGAAGTCCCGGTGCTGTGGCGCCGTGTCAGTGCGCCGGCGGGCTCCGCTCCGCCAAGCCCGCCACTTCGCGCTCGCTGAGGGCGCGCCCGTAGATGCGCGCGTCGCGGAAGTCAGCGGCCAGGAATTCCGGGGCCCCGGTGTACAGGGGGTTCCCTCCGAAGGCGGCGAGACGGGACTTCGATTCGATCCGCGCCGGGACATCGGCGGAGGCGGCGGGTTCGCCGTCGATGTAGAGCGTCAGCCGGGTGCCGGACTTGACGGCGGCCAGGTGGGTGGTTTCGCCGACGGTGACCGGATATCCACCGGTCCCGCCCCCGCTTGTGCCTGCCTCGATCCGGGCGAAGACGTGCGCGCCCTCGACCACCAGGCGCAGCGGATCATCCGCGGTGCCGGCCCACGCGCTGAAGACCTGACCGATTCTTCCGGGTGCCGGCAGCGCGTTGAGTCTGAGGCGGACGGCCACCGTGAAGTCGCCCGCGCCGAATCCTTCCGGCACTTCGTAGACCAGCATGCCGCTGGTGCCATCCAGCCGCACCGAGGAGCCGGCCGGCACCCATCCGGTGGTGCGGACGCGTTTCCCGGTCCGTGGTTTCGCGTCACCGGTCATCGGCGCATCCAGCAGCAGCCCTCGCGGATCGGGAAGCTCGCCGGGCGACGCTCCGGCGACCCGCAGCCATGACCGGTAGCGTGTGCCGCTGGCCCCGGCACTGGCGAAATCGCGCAGACGGACCGGCGTGGTTGCCGTCGGGACCTCGATGGTCAGCCACGATCCTTGCCCGCCCGACGTCACGCGCGCCTCACCGAACCGCCCCGGATCGAGACGCGGCAGTTTTATTTCGTCGAAGACGTTGTCACTCTGGTCCCAGGCCAGCAGGAGCGGCCCGCGGTAGACGCTCACCTTGCCGGCCTGCTCGTTCCGGCCGGCCAGCGTGCGGAGCGGCATGGGGAAGTGGAATTCGACCGCCTCCGGCTCCTGCCACGTCCGTGCGACCTCCAGATACGTGCCCGGGGTGACGGACACCGGCTCGCCGGCCACCGTGGCCGTGGCACCGGCCGCCCAGCCGGGAATGCGGAAGCGGAGACGGCGGTCACCCTCGCTGCGGGCGCGCCAGACCACGCGTTCTCCCGCCGGATAATCCGTCTCAGACCGCAGGGAGAGGCGGCCGTCGTCCGCGGTCACGGAAACCGGCCCGTGCCAGTTCACGACCACGGCCTCCGCCGAGCGCATGACCGCCCAGTCCGCGAGCAGTCCGATCACCCGCGGCCCGTTGACCGAACAGCAGTTGAGTTCCGGTGTGCCCGCGCGCGCCTGAAACACGATGTCGTGGGCGCTGGCCCGGCGCTCACCATCCATCGGCGTGCTGTACGTCCACCACCGCCCGCTCGGGTGCTGGGCCCCCAGTCCGCCGTTGAGCGTCGAAAGCTCCAGCTCATCAGCCACGCGCGCGTCTCCGGACAGCTGGAGCATGTCGAGCGTCAGTGCCATCCAGGCGACGGTGCAGCATGTCTCGATGGCGCTCGGGGCAAAGGCGTTGCCGGTCGCCTGCTCGCCACCGCTGAAGGCACCGGAGTTACGGACGTCGAATTCCCGGATCGTCCGCCAGTGGCTGGTGAAGGCGTCGCGGTAGCGCGTCTCTCCGGTCAGCTGCCAGAGCACGGCCAGCGCCTGCACGTCGTGCAGGCTTTCCCAGCGCGGACGCGGCGTCCGGTAAAATGGCACGCCCTGTTCTCCGGTGCGCTGGTAGTCGCCAGCGAGTTCCCAGTCTTTTTCGATCTCCCGGACCATGGCCAGATACCGCGGCTCGGCGGTCCGGCGGTGGAGGTCGGCGAGGACGTGGCTGACCGCCATGTTCATTTCCGGCGACCCCGCCTCCAGCACCCGCCGCCCGCCATCGAGATACAGCCGGCAGATCAGGTCGGCGGCGCGCCGCACCGCCGCCAGCGCCGCCGCGTCTCCGGTCTCGTCATGCCACCGCAGCAACCCCTGCATCACGTGGTAGTGGCCCCAGAGGTCCCACTCGCCCAGCAGCCGCCGCGCTTTCGGAAAGGGCCCGAAATAGCCGTCGTCCGCCTGACCGGCCAGCAACCCGGCCACAAAGGCATCCAGGTGCCCGCGCAACCGCCCACTCCCGCCCAGCCGCAGTGCCTGCGCCGCGGAAATCAGATACTTGCCGGCGAATTCACCGGCCCACGGCACCAGTTGAGGCACCGGCACCCGGTCGCGCCCCCGGAACATTTCCAACATCCCGGGATTGGCCGCCGGCGCCTGCAGGAGCCATTGGTCCTCGTTCGCCTCGACCCGCGCCCCCACCGGACCCCGGAACTGCAGCACCGCCCCGGGCACCGGCTCCATCGCCAGCGGTCCTTTCCCGACCACCGGCGCCGCGCCCGCCACACCAAGACACCACGCTGCCACCGCCCAGCCGCTGTATTTCCACACCCACCCGCAGACCGACGACCCAACCCGCCGCGCCGCCCTCCGGGAAACGATCACTGCAGCTGTCAGCACTCCGGTCATGGCACCCCCAGCGGAACCCGGAACCGGAATTTCCGCCACCACTTTCTTCCCGGATGAAAGCCGCGGCCGCACCCCACCGTTCTCGCCGTCCGGCCCGGTGGCCGGCGCATCCCGCGCCCGCCACACCGGCCCACCCACCCGATTCCAAACGACACCATGTCCCGATACATTCCCCGCCTCCTCGCGCTTTCCAGCGTCGTCATCGCCAGCCTGCTGGCCCAGGCCGATCGCTCCGCCGCCGATCCGGCCGGCCCCACCGAGCCGGCCACGCCCGGACCGGCCACGCCCCCGGCTCCGACGGCCGCATCTCCCGCGCCCGACCCTGCCCGGCCGTCCCTCGCCGGCCAAGTGACCGCCGTCACCCTGTACCGCGACACCGCGCGCGTCACCCGCCTCATCCAGGTTCCAGCCGGCACCAAAGGCCCGTCCGAATTCATCATCGCCCCGCTGCCCACCGCGACCGTGCCCGAATCCGTCCACGCCGACCATGACACCGGCATCTCGGTCCGCTCGGTCACGTGCCGGCCGAGCCACCCGCTCAACCCGGACCACCTCAACGCCGAAGTCGCCCGCCTCGACCGCGCCATCCGCGAAACCGAACGCGCCATGGCCGCCGCCCGCAACGAGATCGCCCTGCGCCGGATCCGCCAGAACTACCTCCGGTCACTCGAAGCATTCGTCGCTCCCGCCGCCACCCAGGAAATGACCCACGGCGTGCTCCAGGCCGACGAACTGGAAAAGATCACCACCATGCACTTCCGGGAGTACGAAACCGCCTCCCAGGAAATCCTGCAGAACGACTTCGATCTGAAGGACGCCGCGGAAAAACTCAAGGCCCTGCAGACCGAGCGCGACACCCTCGCCAAGGGCCCGCCCGTCACTTACGAAGCGGTTGTTTTCCTCGACGCCGCCGACGGCACCGGCGGCTCGTTCCACCTCAATTACTTCGTCCGCGACTGCGGCTGGTCCCCGTCCTACAACATCCGCGGTCATTCATCCCGCAATGAGGTCGAACTGGAATTCAACGCCCTGATCCATCAGGTCAGCGGAGAAGACTGGAAAGACACCTCTCTTGTCCTCTCCACCGCCTCGCCCGCCGCGGCCTCCTCGAACCCACACCTCGAGCCGCTCTACGTCACCCTCGCCCCCCAAGGCGACCCGCGCTCTCCCGCCGCCGCCCACTATGGCCGGGCCCTGGCCGTGCGCCAGGCCGCCCTCGCCGGGGGACGGCCCGCCCCAGGCCAGGCATCGCCCGACCTCGCCGCCAACGACTCCGCCGCCAGCGTCCAGCTCATCGAGCTGTCCGAACGCCTGAGCGATGTGCGGCGACTGGACGAAACCGTCGCCGCCCGTGACCTGACCATCGATTACCCGCTGGCCCAGCGCGCCTCGGTCGTGAGCCGCCGGCAGTCACAGATCGTCCCGGTCCTCCGCCACACCACTGCCGCCGCCTTCCAGCATGTGGCTTCCCCGGTGCTCACCTCCGCCGTCTACCGCGAAGCCGTGCTCGCCAATACTTCCGACCACGACCTGCTCGGCGGCGAAGTCAGCATCTACCTTGACGGTGCCTTCACCGGCCGCCATGCCCTCCCGACCATCGCCCGCGGCCGCTCGGTCACCCTCGGGTTCGGCATCGACGGACAACTCCGCGCCCGCCGCATGCTCGCCGACCGCAACGAGGACGTCCAGGGAGGCAACCGCCGCGTCACCGTCACCACGGAGGTGGTCATCGACAGCTTCAAGGACCAACCGGTCACCGTGCACGTGCGCGAACGCCTGCCGCACTACGAGGACACCGCCAGCCTGCGCGTCACTCTGGGGACGCTCTCCCACCCGCTCAGCGAGGACAGCGACTACCTGCGCTTCGAACGCTCCCGCGGTCTGCTCCTCTGGCCGCTCACGGTCGCCCCGGGGACAGGCGCCCACGCCACCACCCTCCGCTACGCTTACTCCCTGGAGTTCGACAAAAACCTCGTCCTGAGCGATCTCAGTGCCGAACAAAAGGCGCGGCTCCGGGAATCGTTCCAGCGTCGGCAGCCCGTGAACAGCGAGACCGGAGCGGAGGACCCGGAGGAGGCGCGTGGAGAGGATTAGCGCTCCCGCACCGGATCGGATCCGGACTTCAGCCCGCCGGCTCCTCCGTCTCGAGGAATTTCCCGGGATTGAGAATGCCCGACGGATCCATCGCTGCTTTCAGGCGCCGGTGGATCCCGAGGGCGCCCGGGCCGACGGCGTCCGCAAACCACCGGCGCTTGGCCAAGCCGATACCGTGCTCCCCGGTGATCGCGCCACCGATCGCGATGATGAACCGGAAGAGCTGGTCGAGCGCCTCCTCCGCCGGGCCGGCCACTTTCGGGTCGCCCATGTCGCCGACCATCAGATTGACATGAATGTTCCCGTCGCCGGCGTGTCCGAAGCAGGCCACGGCGATCCCGGTGCGCGTCTGCAGTGATTCGCAGAATGCCACCAGCTCGACCAACCGCCCGCGCGGCACCACCACGTCCTCGTTGAGCTTGGTCAGTCCGGTGTCGCGCAGGCTGTAGGAAAACTCGCGCCGCTGCTCCCAGAGTCGTTCGACCGCCGCCTCGTCGGCCGCCGGCCGCACCGCCAGCGCCCCGAGTTTTTGCAACAGTGCGTCAATCTCGGCTGCTTCCTCGCGCACGGCCGCGGGCCGCCCGTCGACCTCCAGCATGAGCAGCACCTCGCCG
>JALRGF010000623.1 GCA_023253495.1 Verrucomicrobiales bacterium | reverse complement strand
ATGGTCCGGTGGCGTCGTGGCTGGTGCGTCTTGGGGTGGCGGTTTTCGGGGACACGGCGCTGGGGGTGCGCTGGTGGGCACCGCTGGCGGTGCTGGGCGCGAGCTGGCTCGGCTGGCGGCTGGCGAACAGTGCGTTCGGAGAAAAGCCAGCCGGCTGGTTTGTGACGGCGCTGCAGCTGACACCGTTGGTGAATCTGGCGGCGGTGCGGGCGGTGCCGGAGACGGCGGTGTTTTTCTGGGCGGTGCTGGCGGCGTGGTGGCTATGGCAGGCGCTGCATCGTGCGTCGCCGTGGGCATGGCAGTGGCCGGCGGCCGGAGTGGCGATGGGCCTGGGGGTATTGTCCGCGCCTTCCGGGCTGGCGGTGGTGGCCGGGCTGGTGGTGTTGCTGGCGGTGCCGCGGCGGTGGCGCGGGCGGTGGCGGCGGCCGGGTCCGTGGATGGCGGTGGTGGCGGCGGCAGCGGTCGGGTGGCCGTGGATGGCCTGGTGCCGTGGCCACGACTGGCTGCCGCTGGCCGGGGTGTGGTCTGGCCGGGCTGACGGGTTTTCGTTGCTGGCGGCGGCGCGCTGGCTGGGGGTGGTGGTGCTGGCGATTTCGCCTTTTCTGTTTGCCGGTATGGTCTGGGCGGGCGGGCGGGCGGTGGCTGCGGCCCTGTTGAGTTGGCGGCGGTACCGGGAGGGCGGGCTGAGGTTCGACGATCCGCTGGATCAGAAGAACGGCCGGGTTTTCCTTGTCAGCCTGGCGGCTCCGGGGGTGGTGTGGGCGGTGGTGGCGGCGGTATGCGGTCACGGGTCCGCGGGTCACCTTGGCCTGGCCGGCAGCGCCGCCCTGATGCTGCTGGCCGCGGCGTGGGCGGAGTCGTCGCTGCCGCCGACCGCCCACCGGCTGGCGCAGAATGCCACGCTGCTGGTGGCGGCGGCCTATTCGTTGTTTGTGTTGCACAGTGACCTGGCGCGGCACCTCGGCCTGAACTGGGGGTATCGCCTCGACCCCGGGCGGGCCGCCCTTGGCCACCGCGAGGCGGCCGCCCAGACGGCGGCGGCGGTGCGTGCGCTCAGCCATGATTCCGGGGGGGGCAGGCCGGTCTTTCTCATGGCGGATTCGCCGGAGCGCGCCGCGATCCTCGCGTTTTATCTGCCGGCCGACCTGCCGCTGCCACCGGCCACCGCCACCCGCCTCCGCTGCCATGTCCCGGCCCGGCAGGCGGTCGAAAACGACTTCAGTTTCTGGCCCGGCTATGCCGCGGAAACCACCTGGGTGCAGGGCGATGCACTGCTGGTTTCCGAAGCAGCCGCACCACCGGTCCTCGACGACCTGCGGCACCAGTTCCGCCAGATCGAGCGCTTCGGTCGCATCGAGATCCGGCGCGGCGGGCGGCCGGTGCGCCCGCTTTCATTTTTTGCTTGCCGCTCGTGGCAGGGGCCGGCTCGTTGATGGTTGCTGTCATCTGCATGGACGATTCCGCTGCCCCAGTGCCCCGCCTTTCCGTTGTCGTCCCCGTCTTCAACGAGGAGGACAATGTGGTGCGTCTGGTCGAGGAAATCGGCGAGGCTCTGGCCGGCTGCGATTTCGAGCTGGTGCTGGTCGATGACGGATCGACCGACGCGACTGTCGCCCGCATCCCGCGACGGCCATGGGTGAGGGTGCTCGAATTTGAGCGGAATACCGGACAGAGTGCGGCCATGTTTGCCGGGCTGCAGGCGGCCCGTGGCGAGCTGCTCGCCCTGATCGATGGTGATCTGCAGAACGATCCGGCGGACCTGCCGCGGCTGGTCGCCCTCATCGACGGCGGCGCCGACCTCGCCTGCGGCTGGCGGGCCCGCCGCCAGGACAGCTGGTCGAAACGCTGGCAGAGCCGGATCGCCAACCGCATCCGCCAGCATTTCACGCGCGACGGTGTGCACGACACCGGCTGTTCGCTCAAAGTCATGCGCCGCGCCTGCCGCGACGCCCTGCTGCCGTTCAACGGCATGCACCGGTTCATTCCCGCTCTCGTCGCCGCCGCCGGCTTCCGGGTCGTCGAGCTGCCGGTCAACCACCGCCCGCGCCTCCACGGCACCAGCAAGTACGGACTGGCCAACCGCGCGTTCCGCGCGGCTTACGACCTCATCGGGGTGACGTGGCTGACGCGGAGACGGTTCCGGTATGTTGTGAAGGAAGGTGGGGAATGACTCTGGCGCGAGGGACGCGAGGGACCGGAGGCCTCAGGACGCGTGGGTGGTTTCCCAGCGCTCGAGGATGGCGGCGAGTTTTTCGCGGGTTTCGCCCGGCCAGAGCGAGCGGTCGGTGACGAGGGCGGAGTCGAGGGCGGTATGTTCCGGCCATTCCGGGGCGGCCGGGATCCTGGGGATGACCGCGGCGATGATTTCGCGGGCGGCGGCGGCATTGGCCTGGAGGTGTCCGATGATGTGGCTGGCGGTGACCGGTTCCTCCTCGGTTTTCCAGCAGTCGTAGTCGGTGACCATGGCCACGGAGGCATAACAGATCTCGGCCTCCCGTGCGAGTTTGGCCTCGGGCATATTCGTCATGCCGATCACATCGCAAT
>JALRGF010000377.1 GCA_023253495.1 Verrucomicrobiales bacterium | reverse complement strand
CATGTGCACGCGGTCCCTGCTTCCATCGGCGGTCCTGGGGTTGATGATTCTTGTACCCGCGGGGCATTTGCGGGCCGATGACGGAGGTGTGGTTTCCGGGAAATTTGAGCATGACCCCCGGGTGCGGGTGACTCTTTTTGCGGTCGAGCCGCAGGTGGTGGATCCGGTGGCCCTGTGTTTTACGGCGGATGGATCCTGTCTGGTGGTGGAGATGCGCGACTATCCGCTGGGGCTGGGCGAGGGGGCGCCTCCTGGCGGCCGGGTGCGCCGGCTCCGGGACACTGATGGTGACGGGCGTGCGGATGAATCGGTGGTTTTTGCGGAGGGGTTGAGTTATCCGACGTCGATCACGCCGTGGCGCGGCGGGGTGCTGGTCGCGGCGCCGCCGGAAATCATTTATCTGGAGGATGCCGACGGGGATGGACGCGCGGAAATCCGGCGTCCGGTGGCCGCGGGATTTCCACTGGGGGTGACGGACAGCAATTTCAACGGCCTGCGGTTCGGTCCGGACGGCCGGGTGCACGGGGTCAACGGCGGCAACGCGGGACGGATCACCACGCCGCTGGCACCGGAGGCGGAGCCGGTGTCGCTCGGGCGGCTTGATTTTGCCTTGGATCCGGACCGCGGGCGGCTGGTGACCACGGTGGAAACCGGGGGCGGATTCGGACTGGTTTTTGACGAGTGGGGCCGTTCGTTCACCGCGCACAACCGCGAGTATCTGATGCAGCGGGTGGTGGCGCAGCGGTATCTGGAAGGCATTCCCTCGTCGCGCTGGCTCGGGCCGTTCACGGTTTTTATCGCGCGGGATGGACATGCTACCCGCTTGTTTCCGATCGGGGACATGCAGACGCGGGTGAATCATCCGGAGCAGGCGGGGCATTTTTCGTCGGGCTCGGCGACTTTCTATTTCGGGGTATCGCCCTTCGGGCCGGAGTGGGAGGCGTCGGTCCTCACCTGTGATCAGGCGGCCAGTCTGGTGCATCGTGATGAGTTGCGCCGGGACGGGGCGGTGGCGGTGGCGGATCCGGCCAATGGTGATGGGCGGGAATTTCTGGCCAGCCGGGATGTGAGTTTCCGGCCGACGGCGCTGGAGCATGGGCCGGACGGGGCGGTCTGGATGCTGGACATGCAGCGCGAGGTGATTGAGCACCCGGATTACATTCCTGCCGAAGTGAAGAAAACGATGGACCTGCGGGCCGGGGACGACCGCGGGCGGATTTACCGGATCACGCCGGTGGCAGGGCTGCCGGAGGCCGGGCCGCCGCTGGCCGGGGCGTCCCCGGAAGAACTGGTGCGGGCGCTCGGGTCGGTGCTTCCGTGGCGGCGCGAGACGGCGCATCGACTGCTTTTCGAACAACGGCCGGAGGCGGCGCGGGGGTTGCTGGCGGCGGTGGCGGCCGACGACGCGGCGCCGGTGGCCCGGGTGCGCGCGCTGCGGTTGCTTCACTCGCTGGAGGCGCTCACCCCGGATCTGGTGGTGGCGGCGATGCGGTCGGGTTCGCCCGGGGTGCGGGAAAACGGGGTGGTGCTGGCCGAGGCGCAGCCGGCGGCGGCAGTGGCGGCCGGGGTGCTGGCGGCGGTGGCGGATCCGGTGGCATCGGTCCGGATGCAGGCGGCGCTCAGTCTGGCGGTGATAAAGCCGACCGGGCGGGTCGAGCCGTTGCTGGCGATGTTGCGGCGGGACGCGGGTGACGCCTGGCTGGTGAAGGCGGCGTTGATCGGGCTGGGGCCGGAGGCGCCGGCGGCCATGGAGCGGGCCTTGGCGGCCGATGAGCCGTGGCCGGAGTCAGTCCTTGAGCCGCTGGCGCGGCTGGCGGTTTCCACGGGTCGGCCGCTGCCGGTGCTGGAGCGGGCCGCGCCGTCTCCGGCAGTGGTGGCCGGGCTGGCGGCCGGGGCGGGGCGGGCGTCCGACGACCAGGCGGCGCTGTGGAGCGGTCGGCTTGAGCGCTGGGCGGCGGCCGCGCCGGAGGCGGCTCGTCCGGCGTTGTTTGATCTGGCCGGGGCACTGGGCGTGGCGGCGCCGGCCGCTCTGGCTTCCGAGCTGGATCGGGCGGCGGCGGTGGCCCGCGACACCGCGCGCCCGGAGGCGGACCGGATCAAGGCGGTGGCGCTGCTGGCGCGCGGTCCGGACGCCGGTCCGCTGGTGGCGCTGCTCGATGCCACGACCTCGGCGGGGCTGCAGCAGTCGGTGGTCGTCGCCCTGCAGCGGCATCGGGACCCGGCCGTCGGGGCGCGGTTGCTCGAGCGCTGGCCGATGGTCAATCCCGCGGTGCGCCCGGCTCTGGTCAGTCTGTTTGTCGACCGCCGGCCGTGGCACGAGGCGCTCATCGGGGCGCTGGAGCGCCGGGAGATCGTCTTCGGGGAGCTGAACCTCGATCTGGAACAACGTCGTGAGTTTCTCAACGGCCGGGACGAGGCGCTGGCAGCGCGCGCGCGGAAATTTTTCGACGATCATGAGTACTCGAACCGCCGGGCCTCGGTGGGCGAACTGCTGGCGCAGCTGCCGGCGCGCGGCGACGGCCGTTCCGGCTTCCGGGTCTACATGGAGCGCTGCCAGATGTGCCACGTGCGCGGAAGCATCGGCAACGCGGTCGGCCCCGAACTGCTCGGCCTCAACCACCGCAGCACCGAGGACCTGCTCAGCCATATCGTCGACCCCAACATGGCCATTCATCCGAATTATGTCGCCTGCACCGTGGTCACCAGAACCGGCGAACGCCATACCGGCCTGCTCCGCGATGAAAGTGCCGAGGCGGTATCGGTGCTCATGCCGCTGGGGTCGCTGGTCACGGTGCCGCGCTCCGAGGTGGCCAGCGTGACCACGCTCAACCGCTCGCTCATGCCCGAGGGGCTGGAGTCCGGGCTGCTGCCGGAGGAACTCAAGGACCTGATCGAATTCCTGCAGCGCCGCGACTGAGCGGCGTCGCGGACAAAAAGGCTCCACTTTCCCGGCGGCATCGGTGATTCAATCGACTCCGGTCAGCAACGCCTGACGGAGCGGCCCCGGCACATCGGTGGTGATGGAATCCACGCCGAAGGCGACAAAGCGGCGGGCGGCCGCCGGGCTGTTGACCGTCCAGACATGGCCTTCAAGACCGCTGTCCCGGAGACGGGCGAAATACTGCGCGTCCAGTGATTCGTCGGCCTGCAGACCGGTGGCCTCGACCTCCAGACGGCCGAGCAGTGGGAGCAGGGTCATGACCGGCGGTTGCGGGGCGCCGCCGGCATCCGGTTCGACGTCCATCAGCCACGACGCCCGCCATTCGGGGGCCATCGATTTGAACAGCTGAATGAAGGAATCGTTGAACGAGATGACAGTGACCTGGTCGCGGGTGAGTGGTCCGGTCTCGAGGGCATTGAGCAGCGCCGGAACAATTTCCGGACCGCATTTGACTTCGAGGAAGAATTTTTTCCCGGGCGGCACCACGGCCATCACTTCGGCGAGGGTGGGAATGCGTTCGCCCTGGAAGGCCGGGTCTTTCCACGACCCGACGTCGAGGCCGCGCAGGGCGTCGAGGGTCGTGTCGCGCACCGTCATCATCACGCCGCCGGCGGCGGTGCGTTTGGTGTTGGCATCATGCAGGCAGATGATGTGTCCGTCGCGGGTCAGGTGAAAATCACCCTCGATGCCGTCCGCCCCCTGCTCCCACGCGAGCCGGAAGGCGGCCAGAGTGTTTTCCGGGGCGTGACCGGAGGCGCCGCGGTGCGCGATGATCAGCGGGAGCCGGGGCGCGGAGGGGGCCGCTGAAGGGGCCGCCGAGGGCGACGGTGAGCAGCCGGGAGTCCAGACGGCGCAGGCCAGGGCGGTGAGGCCGGAAAATCGAAACAGGGGCATCGGAGGCCCGACACCCCCGCCACCACGGCGACGGTGTCGATGCGTGACACTTTCATTGATGGCCGGCACGGCGCAAATGACGATTTGCCGCTCGGATCAGCCTTTTTACCTGCTTGGCTTTGGCGGGGCGGGGTCGTAGGCTGCTTGTGTGATGCTGCGGGTGATGATGCTGATGATCGGGTGGTGGGCCACCGCGGAGGCGGTCCCGGCAGCGGCAGTGGTGGTGACCGGGGCGGCCCTGACGGCGGAGGGGCTCGACGGGGTGGTCAACGCTTTCCGGGTGCGGGTGAGCGGCGGCGGCTCCAACAACGGGGTCGGTGGCGGATCGTTCGCCAACGGAAGGCGCGAGGTCGCCTGGGACGCCGCCTCGCTCGATCCTTTTCAGTCGCCGGCGGTGTTTCCGGGGGACTTTTTCAATGATTTTTCGTTGCGGGGGCTCGAGTTGACGACACCCGGCAGCCTGCGGGTCAGCGGGCGCGCCGCCAGCGGCTCGCCCGACGTGCTTTTCAGCACCCTCAACCCGGTCGCCGCCTCTTCCCTGCAGGCGTTCAGCCCGGAACGGCTGCTGGCCGTATACGGCGAAACCACCGTGGACGCCCGGTTTTTCCTGCCCTCCGAGCCGACCCAGCGGGCCTTCGTGCGCGGCTTCGGCGCCGTCTTCGCCGATGTCTCCGTGTTCGGCCCCACCCGGCTCGAAGCTTTCGGTAGCGACGGCCAACGGCTGGCGGCCGTCGAAGTGCCGGCTGCTCCCGGCGGCCTGAGTTTCGCCGGCGTGTGGATCGACAGCGGCGGGTGGATCGACCACGTGCGTCTGACCGTCGGGCAAACCGGCATCGACGACCGTTCGGGTCTTTTGGACGTGGTGGCGCTGGATGATTTTATCTATGCCGAGCCGCAGCGGGTGCCGGAACCGGGCGCGGTCGCGCTGGCCGGTGGCGGCGCGCTCGTCTGGTGGGCGCGCCGCCGCCGGGCCGTTGAGAGCGGATCGCGGGAAATTCCGGCGACAGGCTGAGGCGGCCCCCCTCCGGGCATGGCAGGTGGGACGCGCTCTCCGGGCATGGGAGGTGGGGCGCGCCCTCCGGGCGCGCTGGCGGTGAGGACGTGTGAGGCCGGAAACTTTGGCGCCTTCTCGAGCGGCGTGCCTGACGGCTCTGCCGGGGCGACGCCCGGCCGGGCTGAAGCCGCGCCTCTTCGGGAGAGCCGGCCTTTCGGGCGCGGGTCTCTCCCGGGGGGGAGGCCGGGCCGTCGTGCCGGCCCCGACCCAAAGCGGTGTCGCGGCCACCGCACTCCCAAAGGCGACTCACGCCCGGTTCCTGATGCTCAATGAATTCGAAACAAAAATGGCGGATCTTAAAAAAAAGGTGGTTTTTTTTTTACATATAAACCCACCATGGAAGTCGCCCCCGTGGAACGTATGCCGGCCCATCGGGTCCGGCCGGGCGCGATGTCCCAACCCGAGGAACCACAATCGCAACAACAACCTCATCCACAGCCATGACTCTCAAGCCATTTCTCGGCGCTCTTGTGCTCACCCTCGCCGGTGCCGGCAGCCTGTCCGCCGCCACCCTGACCTTTGCACTCAAAGAAACCGGCTCCGGCGTCGTGCTCACGACCAGCGGATCGCTCAGTGATGAGACTCCGTGGACATACTCAGGAATTTTCAATGAAAGTTTCAGCGGTGTTGTCTCTTCAAGTCAAGGCGGGATTGGAGTGGCATATGGTCTTTATGATGTGTATACAGCAACCTTCACCGCCCCGAATACCTTTGGCAGCGGTAGTTTAGTTGTCGGCGACTCATTCAGTGGCGATAATGTTGCTATAGTCGCCGTTCTTGGCCAGTTGGCCGTCCCTACCGGTTACCTCTGGGGTTCTCCCCTTGCCAACGCAGCGACTTTCAGTGGAGCCTCCTTTGCTTCCCTGGGTGTGACCGATGGCAGTTACTACAGCTGGTTCATCGGCAACGATGAGATTGAACTCAAGATTGGCGGCGGTGGTTCGGCCGTGCCGGAAACCGGCACCACGCTGGCCGGGCTGGCGCTGGCGCTGGCGGGATTGGTGACGCTGCGGCAGCGCGCCGGCCGCCGCGGAGCCGCCGAGGCCTGAGATGCCAGGCTGTGGCGTCCCCCGGGCGAAAGACGCGGGGCGCTCCCACCGGGCATGGGAGGTGGGGCGCGCTCTCCGGGCGCGTCGGCGGTGAGGACGGGTCCATCGCCAACGACCTTGCGACGGGCGGCCTCGAGCGCAGCCTGGACGGTCACCACCGCGACCGTCGATAGTGCCGGTCCCACCTGGTCGACACCGATGATTCCGAGCAGATCGGCGACGGCG
>JALRGF010000275.1 GCA_023253495.1 Verrucomicrobiales bacterium | reverse complement strand
CTCGTGCCCGGTGAAAATCGTCAGCTGAGTGTTGAAGGCGCGGTGGGTGACCGGGATGCCGGCGTAGGCCGGGCCGGCGATGGTCGAGCTGATGCCCGGGACGATTTCAAACGGGATGCCGGCGGCGACCAGTTCTTCGGCCTCCTCGCCGCCGCGTCCGAAGACAAACGGATCGCCACCTTTGAGCCGCGTGACCGTTTTTCCCTCGCGCGCCTTTTCGATGAGCAGGGCGTTGGTGTCGCCCTGACGGAGCGCGTGGTCGCCCGCCTTTTTGCCGGCGTAGATTTTTTCCGTCCCCGGTTTCGCGTACCGGAGGAACTGCGGATTGGCCAGATAGTCGTAAACCAGAACATCCGCGGCCTCGATACATTCGCGGGCGCGCAGCGTGAGCAGGCCGGGGTCGCCGGGGCCGGCCCCGACGAGATACACGATGCCGGGCGCGGGCGTCCGGGGGGCTGTCTGGCGGGGGGCGTCGGGATGCGGGGTATCGACCATCGGTGGGACCATGCGCGGGAAGCCGCTTCGGGGAAGAGGAAGGATGAAGGATGAAGGATGAAGGATGAACGGGGAAGCGGGGAAGCGGGAGGCAAGGGCGGTTATTTCACGCAGCGGAAGCCGACGTGGTTGCTGCCGGTGGAGACTTCGCCTTTACCGCGGGTGCCGTTCATGTAGCGGGTGCAGTACTGGTCGGTGCAGAGGAAGGAGCCGCCGCGGTGGACACGTTTGGCCTCTTTGGGTTCGGCGGGGTCGAACGGGCTGTCGGGTCCCTTCGGATTGCGGACGGTGCCGAGCTTGGCGTGGAGGACGTAGGTGTCGGGGCGGTACCAATCGCTGACCCACTCCCAGACGTTGCCGGCGGTGTCGTGCAGGCCGTACGGGTTGGGCGGGAACTGGGCGACCGGGGCAAGGCCGGCGAAGCCGTCGGCGGCGGTGTCTTTCATGGGGAAGGTGCCCTGGTAAATATTGGCCATCCAGCGGCCGCCCGGCTGCAGGTCGTTGCCCCAGGCATAGCGTTCGCCGGCTTTGCCGCCGCGTTCGGCGAATTCGAATTCCGCTTCGGTGGGCAGGCGTTTGCCGGCCCAGCGGGCGAAGGCGAGCGCGTCATCGTAGGACACCTGGACGACGGGAAACTGGCCGCGTCCCTCGATGGAGCTGGACGGTCCTTCGGGGTGGCGCCAGCTGGCTCCCGGCTCGTACCGCCACCAGCGGAAGTGGTCATTGAGCGGCACTTCCTGATCGGTCGGGGTGAAGACGGTGGAGCCGGCGACGAGGTTTTCCGGCGGGGCGTCGGGGAATTCCTCCTGGGTCGGCACGCGTTCGGCGGTGGTGACGTAGCCGGTGGCGGCGACGAAGGCGGCGAACTGGGAGTTGGTGACCTCGGTGCGGTCCATCCAGAAGCCGTCGACGTAAACGCGGTGGATCGGCCGGGCGTCGGGCATGGCGTCCGGTCCTCCGCAGACGCTGCTGCGCGGGTCGTCGCAGCCCATGGAAAACTCGCCACCCGGAATCCAGACCATGCCGTCGGGAGCCGGGCCGGGCGGTCCGCCGCGGTTTTCGAGCGTCGGGGCGAAGGGGGAATCGGGATGGGTGCCGGGAGTGGTGGCGGCGGCGCCGGCGTTGGCCCGGGCGGCCTTGATCTGCCGGATTTTCCAGGCGGCAAGCGCGGCCACGGCCAGCATGATCACGCAGATGACGGCCGGAATCACGACAGCTCCGAGGCCGGGACCGGCGGGCGGCGCGGCCTCGTTGCGGTCGTCGGGGGCAGGATCAGGGGGTGTGGGTGCGGGCATCGGAAAAGGATGATCTTATCCGTGGACCGGCATCCCGAAACGAAAATTGGCAGGGACGGAAAGTGGCGCGGGCGAGTTGATTTTCGGAGTGTGCCGGCGCTGATCCGCGGCGAGGATGGACGGCCTGTCGCGCCCGATGCTTCTCGCTTTCAACAAACCGTACGATGTGCTCTCGCAGTTCACTCCGGACCATCCGGGCCAGCGCACGCTGGCTGAATTTGGTTTCGGGCGCGGGGTTTACGGGATCGGTCGCCTGGACCGGGATTCGGAAGGACTGTTGCTGCTGAGTGATGATCCGGCGTGGACCGACCGGCTGCTCCACCCGCGCCATGCGCACCGGCGGCTGTACCATGTGCAGGTCGAGGGCGTGCCGACGGACGAGCATGTGGCCCGGTTGGCTGAAGGGGTGGTGGTACGCGGCGAGCGCACCCGTCCGGCGACAGCGCGGATCCTCGAAGCGGCACCGCCATGGCCACCACGCACACCGCCGATCCGGGTCCGCCGGAACGTGCCGGACTCATGGATTTCCCTCGAGCTGACCGAAGGCCGTAACCGTCAGGTGCGCCGCATGACCGCCGCCGTCGGCCTGCCCACCCTGCGGCTGCTCCGCGTGCAAATCGGATCGCTCGACCTCGTCCGCCTCGGGCTGTCGCCGGGCGCCTGGCGGCGGCTCGATCGCGCCGAGGAACGCCTGGTGCTGGACTGAACCGCGGAGGCGGCCGGCGCAGACGCGGAGTTGGGATCGGACGTGGGACGTGCGAGGCGGGACGCGCGAGGTGGGACCGGACTTCCAGGCCGGTCGGCGGCGGGCGCATTCGTAGTCCGGCCCGTTCCCCGCCTGCTGATGGGCGTGCCCCGGGCGGGAGCCGTGGGCGCGGGCGCCACGGATATGGGGGACTTGTGGGAGTCGCGCTGGCGTCTCGCAAGCGTACCCGGAGAGGGTGTTCCGAGGGCACGCTGCGCCAAGTCCGTGGGGCCGTTGCACCGGCAGAGCCGTGGGGCACGCGGTTTGAGGAGGCGAAGAAGTTTCCGGCGGCAGACGCGTTCGCCGCCGGCGTGCCCGGAGGTCCCGCCCCACCTCGCGTGGAGGTCGCTGCCTGTCCTCGTGGCGCCCGCGCGTGGAGCGACGCCGATTACTCGCTGCTGGATCCGGTCGGAGTGGCGGTCGGGCTGGCCGGCGGCACGGCTGGCGGCACGGCGGTTTTGGAAGTTGCCTTGAGGAGCCGGAAGAGATCGCTGTCGGTGCTCAGGAGCAGGGTGGTGTCCTTGCTGACGGCGGTGCGGAAGGTTTCGAGGCTTTTGAGGAACTCGTAGAATTCCGGGGCGGCGGGGTTGGCGCCGTAGGCTTCGGCGTAGATGCGGGACGCTTCGGCGTCGGCCTGACCGCGCAGTTCCTGGACTTTTTTGTAGGCGGCGGATTCGATCTCGTTGAGGTCGCGTTCGCGGTTGCCGTTGATGCGGGCGGCCTCGGCGCCGCCTTCCGAGCGGAAACGCTGGGCGATCTGAAGCCGTTCGCTGGTCATGCGCTGGTAGACGCGTTCGAGAACTTCCTCCTCGTAGTTGATGCGCTTGAAGCGGACGTCGAGCAGCTCGATGCCGGGGTCCTTGAGTTTGGGAGAGGCGGCGGCCTGGATTTCCTTTTCGATAGTGGCCCGGCCGACGCGGATGGGCGGGAGCACGCCGATTTTGGCGGTGCCCACCTCACTGCCCGAGGCGGCTTCCTTGAGGGTTTCGTCCATGGCCGGGGTACGGGCCTTGTCGGTGCGCACGATTTCGATAAGTTCGTTGCGGGCGATGGCGTTGCGCGTCTCGCTGCCGAGGATATCTTCGAGCCGTGACTCTGCGCTGCGCAGGTCGCGGAAGCGGATGAAGAACTGCTTGGGGTCGGTGATGCGCCAGCGGGCGAACGTGTCCACGCTGATGTACGCCTTGTCCTTGGTGGGGATGGTGATCGGCCGGCCGTCCCAGTTCAGCAGCCGTTTTTCCAGGCGGTTCACGGTGTCGATGAACGGCATTTTGACCCGCAGCCCGGGCGAGGAAATCGGCTCGCCGACGATGTCGCCGAAGCGCGTGATGATGACGTGCTCGGTTTCCTTGACGGTGTAGAAACAGCCGGAAGCGAGGAGCAGGACGAGAGCGCCGACGAGGCCGGCGAAGGATCCGAACAGTTTTTTCATCGGCGGGGGCCTCCCTGGTTCAGCGTGGTGGCGGAAGGGGCGACAGCGGGTGCCGCGGCGGGCATGGTGGCGGCGGCTCCGGGGAGGAGCGGCATGATTTGTTTGACCGAGTCGTCAATGATCATTTTCGGTCCGGCGGCGGGAAGCACTTCCTTCATGGCTTCGAGATAAAGGCGGGTGCGGGTGACTTCCGGAGCCTTGAGGTATTCGGTGAACTGGGCGGTGAAGCTGGCCACGTCCCCTTGGGCCTCGTTGATCCGTTTCAGCTTGTAGCCTTCGGCGGCGCGGATCTTCTGGTCCGCCTCACCTTTGGCCAGCGGCACGGCCTGATTATATTCCTTGGTGGCGTCGTTGACCGCCGTCTCGCGATCCTGCTGGGCCTTGTTGACCTCGTTGAACGACGCCTGGACCGGCACCGGAGGATCGACGTCCTTGAGCTGGACCTGGTTGATGGTGACGCCGATCTGGTAAAGCTTGGCCAGGCCGTTGAGTTTTTCCAGCGCCACCGTCTCGATTTCCTGGCGCCCGATGGTGATCACCTCGTCCACGGTGCGGTCGCCGATGACCTCGCGCATCACACCCTCGCTGAGGTCGCGGAGGGTGCGGCCGGGGTTCTCGACGTCAAAGAGATACTGGCGCGGGTTGTCAATGCGGTACTGGACCACCCAGTCGACCAGCGCGGCATTCAGGTCGCCGGTCACCATGTTCCGTTCCATGTCCGGTTCCTGGCCGGCCTGATCCGGGTTGGTGTAGGCTTCGGTCGAGTAGCCGAACTCGAGTTTCAGCTGCCGCTGGATCGGGACGATGGTGACGCGATCAACGCCGAAGGGCACTTTGAAATGGAGCCCCGGCGGGACCGTGACCTCGCGCGCCTTGCCGAACCGCTGAATCACTCCCACCGATTCGGCCGGCACCGTGTACAGCGAGGACCAGGCGGCCCAGGCGAGAAATCCCAATACCACGGCACCCCGGAGCAAACCCGGTTTGAACTCAGGCAGGTTGATCTCGACGGTCGGTGGATTGGGCGGCGGCATGGCGGAAACCAAGGGACCGGCTCCCCATGGTGGCAATGCGGAAAACCTCCGTGCCCGGCATGGCTGTGGGTAAGGAGAAGTCCCAATGCGCCCCGCTGCACCGGAGAGGTGACACCCGGATGATTTCGGTCTTGCCGGGGGCGTGCGGCGGCTAGTCTGGTCCGGCTTCCAACCCCCGCATGACCGATCACCTCGAAAAAGTGCGTGCCCACGCCCGCAAGGCGCTGGCTCCGGCTCACCACAACGGGGCGAGCACCACCGAGGTGATCCGGTACTACCGCACCTTTCTGCGCAAGGAGGAAATGCGGATCCGCATGCTGCATCGCGGCGGTGGCGCGGCCGGCGGCGGCGTGCGCATCGGGGAACTGCGCGCCGGACTGCTCGACGTCGTCCTCGAAAACCTGCTCCAGCTGGCGCGCGAGACCGCGGGCGGGGAGGCGGCCGCCGAGCCGATCACCCTGGTCGCCACCGGCGGCTACGGCCGCGGCCTGCTCAACCCGTACAGCGACGTCGACCTGCTCTTTCTCGTGCCCGGCCGTTCGTCCCGGTTCCTGCCGCCGGCGACCGACGCCATCGTCCAGAAGATGTTCTATCTGCTGACCGACATCCGTCTGAAAATCAGCCCGGTGACGCGTTCGCTGGACGAATGCATCGCGCTGGCCAACGAGGACCACGAGACCAAAACGTCGCTGCTGGAGGCGCGGTTTCTCGCCGGCGACGAGGCCATTTTCCGCACGCTGACCACCGAGTTCCGGCGGCGGTGCCTGCAGGGGCAGGAGGAAGCCTACCTCGAACGTCGCCGCGAAGACCTGAAGGCGCGCCACGCCAAACATTCCAACACCGTCTACCTCCAGGAACCGAATGTGAAATCCGGCTGCGGCGGGCTGCGCGACTGCCAGAACCTGCTCTGGGTAGCCTGGGTCAAATGCGGCGCCCACTCAATGGCCGACCTCGCCCGGCAGAAGCTGCTCTCGCCGGCCGCCCAGCGGGAGCTGGAACGCGGCTACGACTTCCTGCACCGCGTGCGCAACGAGCTGCACTACCTCGAGAAGCGCCCGCAGGACCAGCTCACGCTCCGCCTGCAGGGGAAGGTCGCGACCAACCTCAAGTACCCGCAGACCCGCATCCTCGCACGCATCGAGGCATTCATGCGCGATTACTACCACCACACGCGCAACATCTTCCAGCACACGCTGTCACTGATGGAGCGCTTCCGCCTGGAGGCCGAGGACAAACCGGCCGGGCCGCTCAGCTTCCTCGCCCGCCGCAAGCCGAAAATCGAGCGCTTCGACGGCTTTTACAGCAAGGGCGGCTTCATCTACCCGGAAAACGAGCGCATCTTCCAGGAGGATGAGGACCGCCTGATCCGCCTGTTCCAGCACACCCAGGTCCGCCATCTCGAACTCAGCCCGCAGATCCGCCAGCTCTTCAAAACCGCCTACCCCCTGCTCGGCAAAACCTTCCGCTACCGCAAGACCAACCGGGAAACATTCGAGGCCATCCTGAGCCGCCGGGGCGACGTCGCCCGCGTCCTCCGGCAGATGCACCGCGTCGGGTTTCTCGGGCGGTACCTGCCGGAATTCGGTGCGCTCACCGACCTCGTGCAGCACGAGTTTTTCCACCGCTACTCCGCGGACGAACACACCCTGCGCGTCGTCGAACATCTCGATCACCTGCTCGACACCCGGCTCAACACCCCGCTGGAAATCATGCTGCGGGACCTTTTTCAGGAAGTCGAGGACCCGTTCGTGCTGTATCTGGCAATCCTGCTGCACGACTCCGGCCGCGCCACCGACGCCGACCAGCACGAGTACGCCAGCACCATGCTGGCCGCGGGCGTCTGCAACCGGCTCAAGCTCGGCCTCGACCGGCGCCGGCAGCTGCTTTTTCTGGTCGACCATCATCTGAGCCTCTTCCGCACCGCCACCCAGCGGAACATCGAGGATCCGGCGGTCATCGAGGAGTTTGCTTCGGTGGTCCGGGAAAAGGCGCGGCTGGACGCGCTCCTGGTCATGACCTACGCCGATACCAAAGGCACCAGCGAAACATCGTGGAGCGGGTTCAAGCAGTCGCTGATGCTTCAGCTCTACCGGAGCACGGCCTCTTATTTTGCCGACCGTCCGGGATTCGAGGCGCAGGTCCTGCAGTCCGACCAGGCCGAGTTCCGGGCGGAGCTGGCGGAGAAGCTGGGCCCGGGCTGGTCGGATGAGATTGCGGCGCATTTTGACGGCATGCCGGAGCGGTATTTCGCTTTCCGCAGTGCGCACCGGGTGGCCAGCCATCTGCGGTTGTTCCGGGAGTTTTTCATGGTTGAGCAGTTCAACGAGACCGGGCAGCCGATCCTGCCGGTGTACCGCTGGCGCACCATTCCCGAGCGGGCGTGCAGCGAGCTGACGCTGGTGACGCGCGACCGCTCGCTGCTGCTGGCGCGGGTCGCCGGCTGTCTGGCCCGCTGCGGCCTGAACATTCTGAGCGCGGACTTTTTTCTGCGGAAGGACGGGGTGGTTTTCGACATTTTCCGCGTCTGCACGACGCGGCTGGAGCCGGTGACTGACGAGCGGGTGCTGCGTCGATTCCAGAAGCTGATTGAGGAGGTATTTTCCACCGAGGAGCCGGACTGGGCGGCCTTGCGTCCGCCGGCCGACCCGCTGGATGCGGAGGATGAGGAATTCCGGCAGCTCAAGGCGGAATTTCCGACGCGGATCTATCTCAGCAACGAACTCAACCCGCGGCATACCGTGGTCGAGATCGATGCGGTCGACCGCCTCGGTCTGCTCAGTGACTTTTTCCGGGTGATCGGCGGGCTCGGTCTCGAGGTCGCGCACGCCCGGATCAATACGGACAAGGGCGGGGCGCAGGACAGTTTTTATCTGACCGACGCCCACGGGGCCAAGGTCACCGATCCCGCTGTCCTGCGGGCGTTGCGCGAGGGGTTGGGACGCACGGCGGTGGAGGCGCCCTGAGGCGCGGCGGCGGGCGTGGAGGCGTGGGGGGCGTATTCCGCACGGCGCCCCGTCCGGGTGGTCCGCGCAGGCCGGATTGCCGGATTGCCGGATTATTTGATGAATCCCCAGTGGCCGGTGGTGATCGGCCAGAGGGCGAGCAGGCCGGGGCCGACGAGGTTTTCCTCCGGGACGGC
>JALRGF010000238.1 GCA_023253495.1 Verrucomicrobiales bacterium | reverse complement strand
GATGTGGACCTGACCGCGGTAGGTGGCCCGGCCTTCCCCGATGCTGATCGACTTGCTGACGATGTTGCTGGTCGTCTCGTCGGCGGCGTGGATCATTTTGGCGCCGGTGTCCTGGTGCTGCCCGGAGTTGGCGAGGGCGATGGAGATGACCTCGCCGCGCGCCTTGCGGCCCTTCATGATGACGCCGGGGTATTTCATGGTCAGGCGGCTGCCGATATTGCAGTCGATCCACCGGACCTCGGCCTCCTCGTGAGCGATGCCGCGTTTGGTCACGAGATTGAAGACGTTGCTGCTCCAGTTCTGAACGGTGACGTACTGGAGTTTGGCGCCCTTCATGGCGACCAGTTCCACGACCGCGCTGTGCAGCGTGCTGGTCTCGAACTTGGGCGCGGTGCAGCCTTCCATGTACATGACCTCGGCGCCTTCGTCGACGATGATCAGGGTGCGTTCGAACTGCCCGAAGTTCTCGGAGTTGATGCGGAAATACGCCTGCAGCGGGTGCTTCACCTTCACGCCCTTGGGCACATAGATGAAACTGCCCCCGGAAAACGTCGCGCTGTTCAGGGCGGAGAATTTGTTGTCACCGGTCGGAATCACTTTCCCGAACCACGGCCGGAAAATTTCCTCATGCTCCTTCAGTCCCTCGGTGGAGTTGACGAAGATGACGCCCTGGTCGGCCACCGCCTTCTGGATGTTCGAATAGGCCGCTTCGGAATCGTACTGCGCCTCGACCCCGGCGAGGAATTTCCGCTCCTGTTCGGGAATGCCCAGTCGTTCAAACGTCTTTTTCACGTCCTCCGGCACCTCGTCCCAGCTCCGTTTCGGCTTCTGGCCGTCGGAAAGGTAGTACCGGATGTCGTCGAACCGGATGTTCTCAAGATCGCGGGTCGCCCAATGCGTCGGCATCGGCTTTTCCTGAAACACTTTGAGCGCACGCTTGCGGAAATCGCGCACCCAGTCGGGGTCGTTCTTGACGTCGCAGATGTAGTCGATCGTCTTCTCGGTCAGGCCGTAACCGGCGTCGAAGGTGTTGCGCTCGGGGAAATAGAAATCGCCCTTGCTGCGGTCGATGTCCTCGGGGGAAAACGGGGTGCTCATGGCGTGATCGGGGTGACCGGAGTCAGGCGGGGATCAGGGATTCGTCCTTCAGCCAGTCGTACCCCTGGGCCTCAAGCTTGAGGGCGAGGTCGGGGCCGCCGGTCTTGACGATGCGGCCATCCATGAGGACGTGGACGACGTCGGGCTGGATGTAGTCAAGGAGCCGCTGGTAATGGGTGATGACAAGAAAGCCGCGGTCGGGGGACCGCATGGCGTTGACGCCCTTGGCGACGATCTTGAGGGCGTCGATGTCGAGACCGGAATCAGTCTCGTCGAGCACGGCGAATTTCGGTTCCAGCATCATCAGCTGGAGGACTTCGTTGCGTTTCTTCTCGCCGCCGGAAAACCCTTCGTTGACCGAACGGCTGGTGAATTGACGGTTCATCTCCAGCAGGTCCATCTTGGCATACATCTTGTGATAGAAGGCGACCGCATCAAGTTCGACGCCCTCCGGCTGGCGCGCCTGCAGGGCGGCCCGGAGGAAATTGGCGTTGCTGACCCCGGGGATTTCGATCGGGTATTGAAAGGCGAGGAAAAGGCCGGCGCGGCTGCGTGCGTCCGGATCCATCGGCAGCAGGTCCTGGCCGTCCAGACAGACGCTCCCGCCCGTCACCTCATAGTCCTCATGGCCGGCGAGCACCTTGGCGAGAGTGCTTTTGCCGGACCCGTTGGGACCCATGATGGCATGGACCTCGCCGGTCGGCACGTCGAGGGTCAGGCCTTTGAGGATTTCACGCTCGCCGATGCGGGCGTGGAGATTGCGGATGTCGAGGCTCATGGATGAAAAGATGAAGGCGGAAGGATGAGGGCGGAAGGATACGGATCAGTTGAGGGCGGGCCGTGATTTTCGGGTGTCCGGTTTTTTCTGACGGGCGCGGGCGGCGCATTCCGGGCAGAGGCCCTTGATGGCGACGTCGATCTGACTGACCACCGAGCCGCGGGGCAGGCGCAGGCGGCTGTGCTGCGGGCCGTCCTTGAAATCGACGTCACTGATGGCGCCGCAGCTGGTGCAGTGGAAGTGGCCGTGGTCGTCGAGGTTCGGGCAGTAGCGGGAGGGGGCGCGGTCGAGATTGACCTGTTTGACGAGTCCGGCTCCCGCGAGGGTTTCGAGGCAGTTGTATACGGTGGCGAGCGAGATGGAGGGGACGCGTTCCTTGACCCGGATGAACAATTCGGTGGCCGTCGGGTGGTCCCGCTGCTCCAGAAGCACATCATAAACTTCGCGCCGCTGGCGCGTCAGGCGCAGGTCCCCGCCCAGATGGAGGGCGGTCGGCTCGGAGTCGGTGGTGGAGTGGGCGGAGGCCATGGATGATGGGAACGGTTTAAGCCGGACACCCCGGTTATCAAGAATTATTCCAATTAAGCTCCCCTAACGCCCCTCAGGGCGGGGTGGATGCCGGACAGGGTGCGGCCGGCGGCCGATCCGGGCCGGGGTGGCGGGCGCTGGACAAACCGGCGGTCGGCGCCTCCCTTGGCCGATGGCTGTGCATCATCATGTTTTCACTGTGGCCACCCGCGGTCAGGGAACCTACGAACTCACGGACGAGGTGGGGCGTGCGGTGCGGGCGAGCGGTGTGACCGACGGCATGGTGACGGTTTTTGTGCGCCACACCAGCTGCAGCCTGGTCATATTTGAAAATGCCGATCCGTCGGCGCGCACCGATCTGCACGCGTTTTTCGACCGCCTCGTTCCGGAGGGGGCGCCGTACTTTGTGCACACGCTGGAGGGGCCGGATGACATGCCCAGCCATCTGCGCATGGTGCTGACGCGGACCAGTGAGGTGATTCCGGTGATCGGGGGGCGTCCGGCGCTCGGCACCTGGCAGGGGGTCTTTCTGTTCGAGCACCGCCGGGCGCCGCACCGACGCGAGGTCGTGGTCACGGTGATGGGTGAGCGCGCCGGCCGGTCCGAAGGCGGCAAAGGGGCGTGACGGCCGGATGGCCCCTCTCCGCGGTGTCCCGACGCGATCCTCCGGTCCTTGGGACGGCGCATGGCGGTCGGCGACAGGGGTCCGTGATGTGGACAGTGTTTTTGTCTTGATCCGGGGAGGCGAAACCGGTCAGCCTGCGGGTACATCAAACGGGTTTTTCCGCGCGGCCGCGTCCGGAGCCCCTGTCTCTCAACCTCTTGTTGCCATGCGTTATTCTTCCCTGGCCGCCCTGGGTGGTCTCTCCCTGCTGCTGGCGCCGGTCCATGCCGACGATCTTCATCGCGGACTGGTTTCGTATTATCCGCTGGATGGCGTGTCGGCTGACGGGAGCACCACTCCCGACGTGGTTTCCGGCAACGACCTCGTGCTCGTGAACATGGGAGCGGAGGCGCTGGTCCCGGGGAAATTCGGACAGGCTCTGGCGTTTAACGGGATCGATCAGCTGGCCGTCTACAACAAGTTGGTGGAAAACGGGCTGCCGATTTCGCGTTCGTTCGCATTCACCGTCAGCTTCTGGGCGCGCGCGGAAGGAGCCGGCCAGAACGACCGGCGGGCGTTCTCCGAGGGGTCGCTGACGAGCAACAATCCGTTGTTCACTTTCGGGACCGGCAATTCGACGGACCCGGCGGTGCAACCGTTTCCGCATGTGTTTCTGCGGAACCTCGGCGGCACCGCCTTGGTTGATTACCGGGCCCCCACCCCGGTTTTTGATGACACGTGGCGCCACGTCGCGCTGGTTGATACCAACGGGTCGTTTGCCGTCTATGTCGACGGCGTACTCGATTCGACGCGCACCTATCTCCGGAGCGATGCGCCGGACGAGACGGTGTCGATCGGCGGCATCCAGCGGGCGGCGGCCAGTCACTGGCTGCAGGGGGTGGTGGATGAGCTGGGGTTGTGGAACCGGGCGCTGACGGTGGCGGAAATCCAGCGGTTGCAGACGGCGGCCGTGGTGCCGCCGGTGGTCAAATCGGCCCCGTTTTTCACACGGGAGCCGGCGCCGCCGTCCGGGGTGCTGGTGGGGGACACGGTGGTCTTGCAGGCGGGGGTGGGCGGGGCACCGGCCATCACGCTGCAGTGGCGTCGCGATGGGGCACCAATTCCGGAGGCGACGGGTCCGGTGCTCACCTTGACCGATGTGCAGACCGGGGATTCCGGATCTTACACGCTTCTGGCCACCAATCCGCAGGGGACGGTGACGAGCACGCCGGTCGTCCTGACCGTCGGCACGCCGCCGGCCGCGGAACTCACCCGGGACATGATTGCCTACTGGCCGCTCGACGAACTGGTCGGCGGCAAAACGCCGGACCTCGCCTCCGGGTACGACCTTGAGGCCGTCAATCTGACCGGGGCGGATGTGGTGGCCGGGCGCTGGGGCCAGGCGGTCCGCTTTGAGGCGGGGCGGCAGACGATGCTCCGGCGGGTCCGTCAACCGGACGAACTGCTGCCCGCCTACCAGCATCCGTCGTTCTCGGTGTCACTCTGGGTCCGCGGCCTGCCGCAGACGGATCGCCGGGTGTATTCCGAGGGCTCCACGCTTTCGACCCAGCCGCTTTTCAACATCGGCACCCACAATACCGGGGCGGACGGAAGTGTGGACAGCTATATCCGCACCGACACCGGGGCGACCGGCAACCACCGGTATTCGGTGGCGCCGGCCTTTGATGACGCGTGGCATCACGTTGCGTACACCCAGCGCGATACCGGGGCCGGGCTGGTCGCGGTGCTCTATATCGACGGTGTGCCGGACCCGGTGGCGCTGGATCCGGTGCGCCCGCTCACTCTGAATACGACCAGCCTCGGCGGTATCCTGCGGGCCACGCCTTCGGCGTGGTTCACCGGAGAAATCGACGACGTGGCCGTCTGGCGGCGGGCGTTGAGCGCGGAGGAAGTCGTTCTGTTGTCGACGGCGAAGGCGCCGACGCCGCCGCCGAAGGTGCAGCCGCTGGCCATCAATTTCTTCCAGGCCGACCTGCCGGCGGTGGCGCGCGGTGGGGCGGTCGTCCTGCGCTGGGATGTCAGCAAGGATGCGACCGCGATCGCGGTGGATCAGGGCGTGGGATCGGTTCTCGGGCAGACGGTGGTCGGGGCCGGCTCGGTCACGGTGGCTCCCGCTGCCACCACCACCTACACCCTGACCGCGACCCGCGGGACCGAATCACTCACGGCGTCGCTTACCGTGACCGTGATCGACAGCGTGGCCGCGGGCTGGACGCTGGTGGACAATTTCGACCGGTATCCGGTCGGCCCGCTGGCCGGCACCGGATGGTGGTCGGACCTGCGCGGCACGTTCGCGCGGGTGCAGGACCGCGGCGGCAATCGCCTGCTCGGCATCGCCAGCACCGAAAGCGCCGCCGTGCTCGACCTGCGCGGCCTGGCTCTCACCGAAGGCCGGTCACGGACGCTCTTTTTCCGCATGATCCCCGAAGGCGAGCCGACCGCCGCCCTGCGCCATATCATCGGACTGACCGACAAAAACCTGCGTTGGTACGCCGATGCCGGAACCAATGTGGGACCGGCATTCCGGCCGGTCCATGAGGGCGGTCAGTGGCTGGCCGGAGCCATCAACGGCATCGGCGGGAGCGATGAATACGGCCCCGAACCGCTGCTGCCCGGACAGGTGTATAACGTCTGGATCGACGTGCGCAACGCGCCGCTCGACGACCCGGCGGATCCGCTGGATTCCTTCAGCATTCATCTGGCGCCGGAGGGCGGGGTGCGGACGACGCTGTTTGACGGGTTTGTCAGCGACCGCGATCCGACGGCGGTCGACCCGATCATCGGCGGCATCGCTCCCGTGCTCGACAAACTGTATGTCGCCGGCAACAACGGAAATACGACGGCCCTCTTCGATGACTTCTATCTGAGCCGCGACGGATTCAATGCCACCGTGCCCCGGGCTTACGGATTCTCGGCCCCATTCACCGGCGCGCCTCCGGTCCTCGACGTCCGCCTGGTCGGAAACGAGGTCGAAATCAGCTGGAGCGGCGGCACTCTGGAGTCCTCGGCCTCCCTCGGGGCCGACTGGACGGCCGTGCCGGGCGCGCCGGTCTCGCCATGGCGGTTCACGCCCTCGACGGGTCCGCGGTTTTTCCGGGTGCGGCCGTGAGCGGCGGGCCGGCAGAAGGGCGATGCGCGGGACGTGAACGTGTGGTGTGAAGCCGTGGACCGCGGGAGGCCTGCTGCGTGCTGCGCGATCCGTATCCCGCCGATGCGCGCGGAGCGCCAAGCGGTCCGCTCACCGGGCCTGCTTCGGGCGGAGGAAGACGTATTGCGACTCGTTCGACGACGCCGGATCGAACCGGTACCCGGCGGCGTTGAATTCCTTCAGTTCCTCCGGCTGGCGCAGGCGTTCGCGGATCATGAAATCGGCCATCAGGCCGCGGGCGCGTTTGGCGAACAGACTGAGGATTTTGTAGCTTCCGCCGGACTCGTCCTTGAACACGCAGGTGAGCACGCGGGCGCGCAGGCGGTCTGGTTGGACCGAGGCAAAGTACTCCTGGCTGGCGAGGTTGAGCAGGATGCCGGAGCCGTCGGCTTCCAGGGCTTCATTGAGTGCCTCGGTGATCCGGGTCCCCCAGAAGGCGTAGAGGTCCGCGCCGCGGGACGTCTTCAGCGGGCGGCCCATTTCCAGGCGGTACGGCTGGATGAGGTCGAGCGGCCGGAGCACGCCGTGGAGGCCGCTGAGCAGGCGCAGGTGCTGCTGGGCGAAGGCGAAATCGGTCTTGGTGTATTCGTCGAGGGCAAACCCCTGGTACACGTCGCCGTCAAAGGCGAGCAGCGCTTGCTTGGCGCGGCCGTCGCGGCGGGCACTTTCGAAATCCGGCGACCACGCGTGGTAGCGTTCGTGGTTCAGGGTGGCCAGCTTCTCGCTCAGGTCCATGAGCGAGGCGATCTGCGCGACACTGAGCCGGCGCAGCGCGGTGATCAGCTGTTGCGATTCCTCCGGAAAGGCGGGCACGGTGGCCGCCACACCGGCCGGGGGCGGCGTGAAATCAAGGCTTTTGGCGGGGGAAAGGACGGCGATCATGGTCGGGTCGGTGAATCGGATACGCCGCGAACCGACATCCGGCAACCGGTCCGGGCGGAAGCCGGCCCGGGTGGCACATGGTCCGCGAGGCAGCCGGCGGCAGCGGCCTCACATTCCCAGTTTCGCCTTCAGCGCCGCGAGGTGCGCCTTGGCCACGTCCAGGGTGACCGGCTGCTTCATGAGCTCGGCGTACTGGACTTTCTGAACCGGCGGCGAAGGCAGCTCCTTGATGAACCGGCTGGGTGTGATGCCGGTCGGCTGGCCCCATTTGATGCGCTGGTGGCAATACGTCATGGTCAGTTTTTCCTTGGCCCGGGTGATGCCGACGTAGAGCAGCCGCCGTTCCTCATCGAGCGTGTTCTCCTCCAGGCTGCGCTTGTGCGGGAGCAGACCGTCCTCCAGCCCGACCAGATACACCTGCGGAAATTCCAGCCCTTTGCTGGCATGCAGCGTGATCAGCCAGACCCCCGGTTTCCGGGCCGCCTTGTCTTTTTCGCTCTCGTGCCGGAAGTCGTCGTCCAGGGCCACGCTGTCGAGGAACCCGCGCAGCCCCTGGCCGCGGGAGTCCTGCCAGTGCTGGTGAATGGATTGCACGAACTCGCCGACGTTGGAGGTGCGGTTGACTTCCTCCTCGGGTGTGCGGCATGAGCGTTTCAGGTGCTCAAGGTATCCGGTGTCGCGGATCAGCTGGTCGGCGATCTCGGCGTAGCGGGCGCCCGGGCGGGTGAGTGCTTCATGCCACGCGCGCACCTGGCCGGTGAAGCGCTCGAGGGCGTGCCGGGTCCGGGCGGAAAATCGTCCGGCAAATTCCGGATCGGCCAGCGACGCAAAGACCGGGCGCTGGCGGGCGATGCTGTCCTCGGTGGCCAGCTCGATGGTCGTGTCGCCCAGTCCGCGGGGCGGGTTGTTGACGATGCGGAGCAGGTTCACGTCGTCCTGCGGCTGCATGGCGACATGGAGATACGCGAGCAGGTCCTTGACTTCGCGGCGCTCGAAAAAGCTCTGACCGCCGAGCAGGCGGTACGGGATCCCCTGTTTGCGCAGGGCCTCCTCGAAGAGCCGGGACTGGGCATTGGCGCGGAACAGGATCGCGAATTCCTCCCACGGCTTCCGGTGTATGGTGTTCGCGGTCCAGATCTCGTTGATGACAAAATCGGCCTCCTCCTGGTCACTGCCCACCGCCACCAGCCGCACCGGATCAGTGCCCGGCTTGGTGGCGATCAGTTGCTTTTCGCGGCGGCCGGCGTTGTGCCGGATGACGGCATTGGCGGTCTCCAGGATCGGGCGCTGGGACCGGTAGTTCTCCATCAGCTTGATGATGGTCGGGTTCGGAAAGTGCTTCTCAAACCCGGTGATGTTGGTGATGTCCGCGCCCCGCCAGCCGTAGATCGACTGGTCGTCGTCCCCGACCACACAGACGTTGGCGCGCGGGCCGGCGAGCAGGCGCAGCAGCTCGAGCTGCTGGCGGTTGGTGTCCTGAAACTCATCGACCATCAGGTAATGGAAGCGGTCCTGCCACTGGCCCCGCAGGTCCTCGTTCTCCCGGAGCAGGCGGGTGGCCAGCCCGAGCAGGTCGTCGAAGTCGCAGGCATTGCGCAATTTGAGCTGCCGCTGGTACTCGCGGGCCACGTCGGCGGCGAGGTCGTCGCCCTGCGCTTCCACGGCGATTCCCTTGTTTTTCCAGCGCGAGACCAGGCTGAGCACCGTCTGGGGGTCGAGTTTTTCCTCCTTGCCGGCCTTGCGGGCGATGATCTGGCGGATCAACCCGAGCTGATCGGAGCCGGTGTAGATGGCGAAGTTTGCCTTGTACCCGAGGCGTTCGATGCCGGAGCGCAGCAGGCGGACGCAGAGCGAGTGAAAGGTGGAAATGGTGAGCGCCTTGCTCATGGCGGGCGGGATCATGCGGGCGACGCGTTCGCGCATTTCGTTGGCCGCCTTGTTGGTGAAGGTGACGGCGAGCACCTGTTCCGGCGGCACGCCCCGGGCGAGCAGGTAGGTGATGCGGGTGGTGATGACGCGGGTTTTGCCGCTGCCGGCCCCGGCCAGAATCAGGACCGGTCCTTCGGTGGTCTTGACTCCCTGCAATTGCGAGCTGTTGAGCCCGCTGAGACGCACCTCGATGCCGGCCATGGTCCTTGGATCAGGGGATCAGGCGCAGGTTGACCGGGTATTTGTAGAAATATCCGTCGGACGCCTTGAGCGCGCCGACGATGCAGAGGGCCACGGTGGCCATGAGCGCGAGCAGCAGCACCGGAAAGGTCAGGCATCCGAGGATCGGGATCGAGGTGAGGATGCCCAGTGCGGTCAGGCCGATGGCGGCCGTCACGTGGAAATTGAGCGCCTCCTTCCCGGCACGGTTCACCGCCGGGGATTCATCCTTTTTCCAGAGCCAGATGATGGCCGGCACCAGGTGGCTGAGCATGCAGTGGAGCTTGTCCTGGGATGCCGGAAGCATCCCGGCCCCGAACGGCAGGCGTTCGCCGGCCCCGCCGGGCAGGGGCGCGGCCGGGTCAGGTGGCGGCGGCGGGGCGGCCGGTGGCGCGGGCGGAAGCGGCGGCTGGTTCGCGTCGGATGGATCAGGCATGGCGGCAGCGGATGGAATGGTCGCGGGCGGAAATCATTCTGTCCCCCGGTCCGGTCGGGTCTCAAGCGCGATTGCGCGAAAAGATGGTTTCGGCATAGGCGGCGATGGCCCTCGGGTACAGGTCCATTTCCGCGGCATTGATGCGCGCACGCACCGCCTCGGCATCGTCACCGGGCAGAATCGGCACCCGGGCCTGAGCGAGCGCGCGGCCGGTGTCGAGGCCGGCGTCGACCAGATGCACGGTGCATCCGGTTTCGGTGGCGCCGGCGGCCAGCGCCTGGACCCACGCTTCGCGACCGGGGAACGCGGGGAGCAGAGAGGGGTGGACATTGAGGATGAGGTCGGGAAAGGCGGAAAGCACCGGCTCGCGCAGGCGCTTCATGAACCCGGCGAGCACCACCAGGTCCGCGCCGCTCGAGCGCAGGCGGTCGTGGATTTCCTTCTGCGCGGCGTCATCAAGCCGGTTGGCCTGCGGTCCGGGGTCGACGAAGACCGCGGGAATCCCGGCGTCGCGAGCCAGCCGGAGGATCCGGGCCTCCGGGTTGTCGGAAAGCACGAGCACCACTTCGGCGTCGACGGCACCGGTCCGGATGGCGGCGATCAGCGCTTCGAAATTCGATCCTTTGCCAGACCCGAGCACGGCGAGTTTCGGGCGGACGGCTCCGGCTCCGCCGTCGGCGGTGGCCCGGAGTTTGCCGAGGGTGGCGGTGGTGCTGCGGCCGGGGACGAGCTCGAGGATATGGATGGCGGTGCCGGCGGCATCGAGCGCGGCCTTTTCCTCGCGGTTGAGGGAGTCCGGGGTGTAGTCGCCGCCCTTGGCATAGACATGCGGCCGGATGGCGTGGATGGCCCCGGTACAGCGGTCGCCCTCGAAGACCACGACCGCATCCACACTGCGCAGGCCGCGCAGGACTTCCGCGCGATCCTCCACCGGGTTGAGCGGGCGGGTCGGGCCTTTCAACGAACGCACCGAGGCGTCGGAATTCAGGGCGACCACCAGGGCGTCGCCCAGCGCCCGGGCCCGCGCCAGGTACCGGACATGCCCGGCATGGAGCAGGTCAAACACCCCGTTGGTGAAGACCAGCCGGCGTCCTTCGGCGTCCAGGCGGTCGCGCAGGGCGCGGACGTCGTCGAGCGAGGCAATCGGGGATGCATCCATGGTGTGCAATCGAGGCCCGCATCGGGTGGTGCGCAACGCGGAATGCTCCGGCAAGACCGGCCGTTGCGCGGCGGCAAGGTCTCCCTAGGATCGATCTCCATGCACGATCCCCGCCTTGACCAGCTGGCCCGCCAATTGGTGCGCTTCTCCACCACCGTCCGGAAGGGGGAGAACGTCCTTGTCGATCTGTACGACACTCCCCCGGAAATGGGAATCGCCCTGATCCGGGCCGTGCGTGAAGCCGGCGGCGTGCCGTTTGTCAACGTCAACGAGGCGCGGTTGGTGCGCGAACTCTACCGCAAGGCAAGCGAGCCGCAGATGAGCGCGCAGGCCGACGTGCTGCTGCACCAGATGAAAAAAATGCAGGCCTATATCGCCGTGCGCGGCAGCCACAACATCACTGAAACCTCAGACGTGCCGGCCGACAAAATGGCCCTTGTTTCAAAACTCCTCCGCCCGGTCATCAACCACCGCGTCGGAAAAACCAAATGGTGCGTGCTGCGCTGGCCGACCCCGGCCATGGCCCAGCAGGCGGGCATGAGCACGGAGGCCTTCGAGGATTTCTTCTTCCGGGTCTCGCTGCTCGACTACCGGAAGTTCGTCCCCGGCATGAAGGCGCTCAAGGCACTCATGGACCGCACCGACCTCGTCGAAATCACCGGACCAGGCACCGACCTGCGCTTTTCCATCAAAGGACTCAAGGCCATCGCCTGCGGCGGTCAGTACAACATCCCCGATGGCGAGGTCTTCACCGCCCCGGTCAGAAAATCCGTCGAGGGAACCATCAGCTACAACGCCCCCACCATCTACCAGGGGACCAACTTCGACTCCATCAAACTCTCGTTCCGCAAAGGCCGCATCACCGAAGCCACCGCCAACAACTCGGCCGCCCTCAACAAAATCCTCGACAGCGACGACGGCGCCCGCTTCATCGGCGAATTCGCTCTCGGCTTCAATCCGGAAATCCGGCACCCGATGCGCGACATCCTCTTCGACGAAAAAATCGCCGGCAGCTTCCACTTCACTCCCGGGCAGGCGTATGAGGGCGAGGCCGACAACGGCAACCGCTCCCAGGTCCACTGGGACATGGTCTGCATCCAGCGCCGCGATTACGGCGGCGGCGAGATCCGCTTCGACGGCAAACTCGTCCGCAAGGACGGTGTCTTCGTGGCCAAAGGGCTGGAAAGCCTGAACTGACGCCTCACGCGGCCGGATCCGGCTCCCCGGTGGTTTTCGGAGTGCGGTGGCTGGCCCCGTCAGCCAAGGACGCAGCGTTGGCTTCCAGTCAACGAGGGGGGCACTGCCTTCACGGGGACTGCCTCCACGGGACAGGTAAACTGTGCGCGTTTCTCCGGGGCCGGTTTTTTTGGGAGTGGGGTGGCGGCGACACCGCTTTGGAGCCCGGCCGGCATGACGGCCCGGACGGGGGGGCGGGCCCCTTCGGGACAGGTCAACTGTGCGCGTTTCTCCGGGGGCGGGTTTTTTTGGGAGTGGGGGGGCGGCGACACCGCTTTGGAGCCCGGCCGGCATGAAGGCCCGGACGGGGTGGGGGATGCGGTGTGTTTTGAGAGGCCGTTGTGACGGCGGATGAG
>JALRGF010000220.1 GCA_023253495.1 Verrucomicrobiales bacterium | reverse complement strand
GGAAAGCGAACGCCGGCGCGAAGCCGCGCGCCGTGAGGAGGCAGGACGCCAGCGGGCGTCGGAGGAACGCGCGAAAGCGGCCGCGGCGGTGCGCGAGCGTGAGGAGCAGGAAAAGAACCGCCGTGAGCGCGCGCGCGAAGAGGTCGAACGCCGCCGCGAAGCCGCGCGCCGCGAGGAAGCGGGACGTGAACGAGCGTCCGAGGAGCGCGCGAAAGCGGAAGCGGCAGTGCGCGCGCGTGAGGAGCAGGAAAAGAACCTCCGTGAGCGCGCGCGCGAAGAGGTCGAACGCCGCCGTGAGGAGGCAGGACGCCAGCGGGCGTCCGAAGAGCGCGCGAAAGCGGCCGCGGCGGTGCGCGCACGTGAGGAGCAGGAACAAAGCCGCCGGGCGAATGAACGCGAGCAGGTCGAACGCCGCCGCGAAGCCGCGCGCCGTGAGGAGGCGGGACGCCGACGGGTGTCCGAGGAGCGCGCGAAGCAGGCGGAAGCGGTGGTGCGCGGTCGCGAAGAACAGGAAAACAATCGCCGGGCGAGCGCGCGCGAGCAGATCGAGCGGCGCCGGGAAGCGATCGAGCGGCGTCCGAAAGACGGGGAGCCGTCAGGGGACTCGCGTGCGCAAAAGGATCGCGATCGAAACCGCGGCGATTGAGCGCGCCGGCCGTTGCTCACGCCAGGATTTCCGGGACGACCAGACCATGCACGTCGGTGAGCCGGAACCGTCGGCCGTCGAATGGGAACGTGAGCTGCTCGTGATCGAGCCCGAGCAGGTGCAGCATGGTCGCGTGCAGATCGTGCATGTGGACCGGACGTTCGACCACCGTGCCGCCAAATTCGTCGGTTTCGCCCAGGGCGAATCCGGGTTTCACGCCGGCGCCGGCGAGCCAGACGGTGAAGGCATTGGGGTTGTGGTCTCGACCGGTTCCATTTTTTTCGGCGTACGGCGTGCGCCCGAATTCACCGCCCCACCAGACCAGCGTGTCCTCCAGCAGCCCGCGCTGCTTGAGGTCCATGAGCAGCCCGGCGATCGGCCGGTCGACCGAGGCGGCATGCTCGGCATGTTTCGGCAGATTCGAATGCTGGTCCCAGCGCGGGTTGGCCGTGGAGTCGCCGTACGTCACCTGGATGAACCGCACGCCGGCCTCGGCCAGCCGCCGCGCCATCAGACATTGTCTTCCGAAATCATCAGTCGCCGGCTCGTCGATCCCGTAAAGCGCACGCGTGGCGGCGGATTCCCGGCCGAGGTCCAGAACATCCGGGGCATTCGTCTGCAGCCGCCACGCCAGTTCGAACGACTCGACCACGGCATCGACCTCGCTGTCGCGTCGCGTCTGCCGCCGCTGCTCGGCATTCAGATCCCGCAGCAGGTCCAGTTCGCGACTCCGGATGTTGGCCGGGCGCGCGTTGGCGGTGTGTTTGAAAGCGAACGATGAAGCCGGCTGCCCGGCCAGCCCGATGGGGGTCCCCTGGTGGCGCGCCGGCAGGAAGGCGGGACCCCAGTTGCGTGCGCCACCATTGCCGAGGGACGGCGCGATGGTCACAAAACCCGGAAGATTTTCATTTTCCGTGCCCAGCCCGTAGCTCACCCAGGCACCCAGGCTCGGGCGCACGAACGCGGTCGATCCGGTGTGCAGAAACAGGGTGGCCGGTCCGTGGGCCACGCCCTCCGTCTGCATGGACCGGATGAAGCAAAGGTCATCGACGTGCCGCGCCAGGTGCGGAAACAGGTCGCTGACCCAGCGGCCGCTCTGGCCATGCTGGCGGAAGGCCCATGGAGATTTGAGGACCCGCTGTTCGGTGCCGCGCTGGCCGGTGTTGGCCAGCGTGCGCGCGTCGTCGAAGGCCAGCATCCGGCCATCGTCGCGGGCCAGCCGCGGTTTGTAATCGAAGGTGTCGACCTGGCTCGGCCCCCCCTGCATGAAAAGAAAGATCACGCGCTTGGCCCTCGGGGTGAAGAGCGGGGGCCGGGCTGAGGGCACCACGGATCGGGCGGCTCCGGCCAAGCCGCTGAACGCGAGCCAGCCGAATCCGCAGGCGATGGTTTCAAGGGCCCGGCGGCGCGACCACTGCTGGTTGGGCATGTCAAGCGGCGACGGAGTCATGCGGATGACGTCAGCGGACATAGCGGAAATCGACACTGGCCCAGAGCATGTGGATCAGGCTGGTCCACGCATCGTGGGTCGGCACCGGTCCGAGAAATTCCAGAGCGAGCCGTCGTTCACCCTCGGACGGCGGACGCGCCAGCATCGACCGGTAGACACGTTCCAAAGAAATGGCAGGCGCCATCGACGGGTCGTCGATCAGCCGCGACGCGGCGGCCGCGGCCTGGTCGCGGATCCACGGGTGGTTGAGCAACAGGAGCGCCTGGGTGGCCACCGTGCTTTCCTCACGTTGGCCGGTGACCAGGCTGGGCGAGGCGGCATCGAACACTTCGAACAATTCCGGCCGCGCATTCCGGAAGACCGGCACATACACGCTGCGCCGGGTCGACGTGTCTTCGTATCCGAAATCCGAGTCAAGCGTGGCCGGGTGGTTCGGGCCGCCGGTTTCCAGCGAGAGCCGGCCGGCCACAAAAAGCATGGCGTCCCGCCACTCCTCGGCACGCAGGCGGTGCGGGCGGGTGTGCGACCACAGGTGGTTGGACGGATCGCGCTCGCGCGAGGCGTCCGTCGGCTCGCTGCCCAGCTGCCAGGTGCGGCTGAGCACGATCAAGCGCACCAGCCGCTTCACCGACCACCCGTCGTCGCGGAACCGGGTGGCGAGGAAATCGAGCAGCTCCGGGTGGGTGGGCGGCTCACCGGTGGTACCGAAGGTGTCCGGGGTGCGCACCAGGCCTTCGCCGAAAAGCCAGAGCCAGATGCGGTTGGCCATGACGCGGGCGGTCAGCGGGTGCGCTGCATGGACGGCCCAGTCAGCCAGCTGCAGCCGTCCGCTCCGGTCCGGCGGCATCGGCGCCACCGGAACGGAGGGGAGCACACTGAGCACGCCTCGCGGGACCGGCTCGCCCAGGCTGTCGACGCTGCCTCGGCGGTGCAGAGGCAGATCCTGCGGCGTTCCTGTTTCGATCACGGTCATGACCATCGGCCGCTTCGGCTGGGCGGCTTTGAGCGCCTTCAGCCGGGCCGCCAGCTCACGAACCTTTGCGCCCGCTTCATCGGCTGCGAGTGCCGCAGCGGCGGCGGGCGCCGTTGCATTTGAGGCCGCTGCACCGGTGGCAAGAAACTGCACCGCATCGGCCGTCACGTGGCCGGTGGTGCCGGTGGTGGCCACCAGCACATGACCAAACCCCGAGGTTTCAAAGCGGTATCGTCCGAGCGACACCCAGCGGCCGTCGATCGGCGGGCCGGCTTCCTGATCGACCGTCACCACGGTCTCTCCCTGCGCATGAAAGACGGTTACCGGGACGGCGCGATCGCGGCCGTCGCCAGGGATGTAGGCGAACCGCACCTCGTACTCGCCCGGCGCCAGCCCGCCGGGCTCGAAGGTCAGGGTCTTGGCACCCTTGCCCTCGCGGTCGTCGTGCACATACCCGTCGCCGACATAGCGCGGAAAATGCGTCGATCTCTTCCATGCACCCACCGCCCGTGCGGCCGCGTTGTCGACGACCACACCCGGCAGGTCGGCTGCGCGGACGATGCCGGGACGGTCGCGTTGGCCGGCGGCGGCCGCTGTCCGGGCCTGCTGCAGCTGTGCTTCCAGCGCAGCCACCGCCTGTTCCGAGGCGGCGAAGCGTGCTTCTTCCTCCGGCTCCAGCGGCAACGGGCGTTCCTGCCACTTGGAGACATTGGCATGTTCGAGCGATCGCGTGCCCTTCAGGATTCCCGCCAGAGCGTAATAATCGCGCATCGGAATCGGATCGGACTTGTGGTCGTGGCACCGCACGCACCCGAACGCCTGCCCGAAAAACGCCTTGCCCAGGGTGTCGAGCTGCTCGTCGACCACGTCCATTTCCAGCTGGCGTTTGTTCTGTTCCTCGAGGTTCGTATTCCCGAGAGCGAGAAAAGTGGTGGCCACCAGCGCCCGTTGCCGGTCGTCCAGCGTCGCGGTCTCCATCAGGTCGCCGGCCAGCTGCTCGCGCACAAACCGGTCGTACGGCAGGTCGCGGTTGAAGGCATCAACCACGTAGTCACGATACCGCCATGCCTCCCCGAGGACGAATCCGCGCAGCGTCAATGACTGCCCGAAGCGCGCGATGTCCAGCCAGTGCCGCCCCCAATGCTCGCCGAACCGCGGCGAAGCCAGCAGGCCGTCGACAAACCGCTCGACCGCACCGGCCGATGGATCTCCGGCCAAAGCCGCCACCTGCTCCGGCGTCGGCGGCAGCCCGTGCAGCGCAAAGGTCAGTCGCCGCACCAAGGTGACCGGGTCGGCATCGGCCGACGGTTCCAGGCCGACCGCTTCCAGTCGGTGCAGGACAAACCGGTCGATTTCCCCCCGCGGCCAGTCGCCCCGGCTCACCGCGGGCACGGCCGGCACCACCACCGGCTCGTACGCCCACGGTCCCACCCCGGCCGCCATGGCCATGGAGGCGCCGCAGGCGAGGGCCAGCACGGGACGAAACATGAAGCGCATCATGACACGGGAGTGCCCTTGCGCCAAGCGTCGGTGTCCGGTGCCGATGGGCCGGGCTCTCCGGGGCTCCTGCCACTCTTTCACGGCCGCCTCGTGGTCCCTCGTCGCCGGTTCCGGGAAAGTCGCGAGCGTGCCGGGTGGTACCTTTTTCCCGGACCGGGCACCCGGCACGCCTCGCGGATGGCGGCGCCCGCTTTCCGTCGCACCATCGTTTGATGAACATCCATCAACTTTTGGGCGCCCTGATTCCGCTCTGTGAATGTGCTTTCGCGGTTCGGCGCTGGAGAAGGGGGCATGGATCATGGGGAGGCGGAGTGAGCAGGGTAACGGCCGTGCCTTTGAAGCGGATTCAATCCAGACTGCCGGCAAAGGGGAGAGCGCTTTCCAGCAAGAGGCGTCGGATGATGTTGCAGGCGATGGCGCTGGGGGAACTTAATCACTGCGCCCGGGCCGACGGGCCGCAGCGGACTTCGGCGGCCCCAGGGCGGCATCAACCCGGGACTGCCGCAGCCCCCTGCGGCTCAACGCCACAGCCCCTTCGTCAAAGAAAAGCCGCCTTTCGAGTGGGTAGAGGTCGTCTGCCATGGCGCCTGTTTAAGCGCAATCCACGTACCAGCCACTTCACCGGTTGCCGGATTCGCGCCTCGCTAAAGACCCGACTCGACGGCTCAGACCATGAACGGCCCTTCTGCCGCCACCATGCCTGAACGGACCCTTGAGCTTCCCGCGTGGACGAATGGGGATCCATCACCCTCCACAGAATCAACCGGAAGACCAAGGGCAGCGGCAGCCAGCGGTTCCGTGTGCCGGGCAGCGGATACCAGCATCTCCACCTCCTCTGCTGGTACACAGGATCTCAACGAGCACCCCATGGTATGGAGCGATACCCGTGCGACAGACCGGCCCTTGCGCGTCTCCATCGCCGCAAGCTTGGGACGAAACCGCGAAAATGCAGCATCAGGCCGGCGTTTCACGTAAAACGCTTATCCTCAAAAGTTGCGAACGCAACTCATAAACTGTTAAGCATTCGTGTTTTATGTCCCCAGAGACCGCCATTGGGTCAACCTGTCTTCGGGTTTGCGGTGGTCACGCGGTGCCTCCCGCGACTTTTCAATAGGTTAGCTGACATACCGGCAACACTCGGTAGTTTCTACTTGCCGGGTTTGGAAACATCAGAGCTTTCACCTGACAAAAAGCGCCTTGTGTTCGCCCTCGGGTGGTTGTGGACAGGGTGCTGGGAATCCGTAGTGACTGGTCATCGGCTCAGTGGCGATGCCTGAGCGAAAATGTCTTTCGGCGCCTCCGAGAAGTAGCAAAACAAGGCGGGGCAAAGCCACCCCTCCATATCACGGACTGGCCACCGATACCAGTTCCCGCCGTGCTCTGACCTCTGCCAGACAAGATGAGCCGTGCATCCGGGAAATGGAGTCTGAGAAAACATAAGCCTGAATCCGGACTCAGCATCAGGGATATCGGCAACCATCACGTCGATAATAGTGTCTGCTCCGCTAACAAACGGCTCCCGCACGAGTCCCACTCGGTCGTCGTCGAAAACCCACATTCCAAGGTGTTTATAAGGCGCTATGACGCTGATGGCATTCATTCGTGAATCGAGGATGATGTTGGAAGTTGGGCAGAACATAATAGCCCATCCGGCCGCGTCCTCAAGCTCCGATTCAAATTGGCGGCTTGTCGCGCAGGGCGTTTCGGTTGAGGTCGGAAATACTTTGAGTGGACAAGGGCTGGATTTTTTTGCTGGACAAATGGCCTCCGGTTTTGGAGGCTATGGTTGTGAAAATGCCGACGAGCGAAATCGGGAACC
>JALRGF010000216.1 GCA_023253495.1 Verrucomicrobiales bacterium | reverse complement strand
TCTAGGACCTGATCAGCCTTGACGCTGCTTGTGTCGTGGGTTGTCGCAAATCACCATCACACGCCCGTGACGACGGATGACCTTGCACTTCTCACAAATTTTCTTGACGCTCGGGCGTACTTTCATGTCGATCTCACTTGAAGCGGTATGTGATACGACCGCGGGTGAGGTCGTAGGGGGTGAGTTCCACCTGGACTTTGTCGCCGGGCAGGAGCAGGAGCGGGAGGAACGCGAAGATATTGACGAGGGTCGCAAAGAAGATCGGCCGGCGCAGTTTCCATGGTCCCAGCCAGGCGGCGGTGGTGCGCGGAGTGCCGGCGGCAATCTCGCGGTTGATGCCGTCGGCGGCCACGACCGGGTCATCGACGAGCATGCCCAGCGCGATGATCAGGGCGGCGATCGAGACCTGGTGCAGCGGGATGCCGGCGAAGGCCATGCCGCCGAGGGTCAGGGCGAGGGTGAGCGGAATGGCCAGCGCGACCACCACCGCAGCGCGCCACTCCATGAGCAGCAGCGACACGATCAGAATGACCGCCACCGCCTCAAGGAAACACCGGCCGAAACGCTCGAGCCGCGTCCGCACCGAAAGCGGCTGGTCCGAAACCGTCGTGACGGACACACCCACGGGCAGCCGCGACGCGACGCGCTGCACCACGCGGCGCACTTCGCGGTCAAAGCGGCTGATGGCCTGACCGGCCCGCATTTCCACCGCGACCATGACCGACCGCTGGCGGGCGAGCGCCCCGTCCGGTCCGCGCCGGATCACATCGGCGGTGAACGGCAGCGGGGTCGGATCGCCCCGGCGCACCGAAAACACGGCCTCCAGCGGCACAGGAGTCCCCTCGGGTGTGGCCCCGACAACAAGGGAGCGCCATCCTGCTTCCGTGGAAGGACCCGCTTCGAGGTGCACCCGGGTGGCCGATGCTCCGTCGGACAGCACCGCGCCCGGCAGCGGCCGGGCGAGCGCGGAGACAGCGGCCCCAGCCTGCAGCAGGCTGATGCCCCGGTTTTTCGGATCGCCGGGGGTGGCTGACAATTCCAGCGTGTCGGGCACCTCGCCGAGGAGCTGCACCCGGCCGACCTCGGGCAGCGTCTGCAGTTCCTCCCGAAGGTGGCGGGCCGCCGCGCCCAGCGGCTGGTACCCGGTGGTGGCCGGGCCGGTCACGGCGAGAAGCAGCGTGATGACGTCGCCGAATTCCGTCATCAGTTGCGGCGGTTGGCACCCGTCCGGCAGATTGATCCGGGCCAGGCTGGCGCGCAGGCGGCTCCATTCCTGTTCGATGACGGCGGGTGGGGCCGGGTGCTGGCCGATGGTGATCACGCTGACCGAGGCGCGCGATTCACTGCTGATCTCGCGCATGGACGACAGTGCCTGAATCCCGGACTCGAGCGGACGGGTGACTCGGTCCTCGACGTGTTCGGCGGACGCTCCGGGCCAGAGGCAGACGACGCGGGCGAGGCGCCCGGGCAAGGCAGGATCCTCCTGCTGGGGAAGCGACCGGAAGGACCAGACGCCCCATGCCATCACGGCGAGGACCGCCAGCCATGCGGCCGCCGGGTTTTCGACGCACCAGCGGGCCAGACCGCCGGCGGCTGAAGGAGAGGGGGTGGCGGCGCGCGGTGGATGATTCATGAAAAGACGCGAGGCCCGCTCAACCCGCCATGGCGGCGAGCGCGCGCGCCGGAGCCGCGGCCGGCGCGGGCAGCCGCAGGAAATCCACGGTTTCCACCGTCAGGCCGGGACCGAAGGCGACGGCGCGGCCGGCTTGGGGTGGTCCCCCGGGCGGTGCCGCCTCGAGCAGACTGCGGAGGATGAACAGAATGCTGGCGGATGACAGGTTGCCGAACCGGCGGAGCACATCGCGCGACGGGGCCATCTGGGTGTCGCTCAGGCCGCAGGCGTCCTGCACGCTGTCGAGGATCAGGCGGCCGCCCGGGTGCACGGCCCACAGGCACGAGCGGTCCGCTTCGCGCAACGGGGCGAGTTCGGTGCTGTCGCGGAACCACTGGCGGATCCGGGCCGGCAGCCGCGCATCGAGGGTCATCGCAAATCCCTGGTCCTCGATGTGCCACGCCATGCGCTCGGCATCCGCCAGACTGAGGTGGCTGGCGCAGGCGTCGAGACGCAGGCCCGCCGGCCGGGCCGTGATCAGCGAGGCCGCAGCACCGTCGGCGAACAGCAGAAACGACACCAGCCGGTCCATGCGGTCGGTCTGCTGGAGGTGCAGGCTGCAGAGTTCGAGGTTGACCATCAGGACCACGGCCGACGGATCGGCTTCGACCGTCTGTTTCGCATGGCGCAACCCGATCAGACCGGCGTGGCACCCCATAAACCCGATGAGCGACCGCTGCACACCGGGCGCCAGACCGGCTTCGCGGAGGATGTCGATGTCCAGTCCGGGCGCGTAGAATCCGGTGCAGCTGGTCACGACCAGGTGGGTGACGGCATTCAGATCCGCTCCCTTGGCGCGCAGTGACTCCACGGCGTCGACGGCCAGGCGGGGCGCCTCGCGCTGGTACACGCGCATTCTTTCGCCGGTCGTCGGAAAGGCACCGGGCCGGTAAAACCCGTTGTTGCCGAACGGGGTGTCGAGCACGGTATGGCGCGCTTCAATCTGGCTGCCGGCGGCGATTTTTCGCAGCTTGTCGATGACATCGGGCGGGCCGGCCCAGGTGTCGAGGGAGTCGAGAAAGCCGGCCTGGCTCTCGTGCGGCGGGACGGAGCAGGCGATGGCATTGAGGTAGGCGGGCATGGCGGGATCAGAAGGCGAGAGAGTGGCCGGCCATCCGGAGCAACCCCTGGACCGGGGAATAACTGTTGCCGACGATGCCGATGAACGAGTCGGCCACCGCCTGGCGGCGGGCGAGTGTCCGGTGGATGCCGTCGGCCAGCCATGGCCGGCTCAGACACTGCTGGAACAGCTCGCAGAGGAGCGATTTGGCGCGCTGGTTGCGGGCGCGGGCGCGGGCGTAGGCGGCGAGCGCTGCCGGCATATCATTCCATCCGTCGGTCACGCGGCGGCTGAGCGCTTCCGCCGTCCACAGGGCGGCGAACAGTCCTTCGCCGGTCAGGGGGTCGATGTAGCCCGAGGCATCCCCGACGAGGGCGGCACGGTCGGTGGCGGCGGCGCGCACGCGGGCGTTGGCCGGAAAGGTGGTGCCGGGGCGGCTGCCGGCGGGCAGCGGTTCGATGAGTGCGGCGAGGTGCGGGCTGGCCTCGAGGCGCCGGTTGATGGCGTCGGCGGCGGAATGACGGCGGAGTTCCGACGGGTCGCAGACGAGCGAGACATTGACCGTCCGGTCGTGGACCGGATTGAGACCGATGTAGGTGCCGTCGGGAAACACGTGCATCTCACCGAATGGCTCGGTGGCACGCCGGGCCGGGCGGTCGATGTGCACCGCCACGCGCGACCGCCGGACCGGCCGTGAAAGCCCGAGCAGGCGGGCCGTGGATGATTTACGGCCGTCGGCGCCGACCAGCAGGCGGGCGTCCACGGGGTCGATGCCCG
>JALRGF010000209.1 GCA_023253495.1 Verrucomicrobiales bacterium | reverse complement strand
GGAGACAGCCGGGTGCGCGTCGTGCGGCGGTCCGACGACGGTTGGACCGCCCCTTCCTCAGACCGCGCCGCCACCGCGGGAACGCCACCCGCCGGCAGCACAATCGAGGGCAGAGGGGTCGGCGCGACCACCGCGGCCGGCGCGGCTGCCGGGAGCGGCGCGAGGGGCGGAACCGACTCCGTTTTCGCCTCCTCCGCACGAAGAGGTACGGGCGGCACCGCAGCAGCCACCCGCGCCGGCACCCCTTCCTCAATGCGCCCCACCACCGCACCAATCGCCACCTCCGTGCCCGCCGGCACCTCGATTTTCAACACCCCGGCGACGTCCGCGGTCAGCTCGGTGGACACTTTGTCGGTCTCCAGCGTCAACAGCAGGTCACCCGCCGCCACAGCATCACCATCCGCCTTGTGCCAGGTGGAAAGGACAGCGGTCGAAATCGACTCACCCACGGTGGGAATCTTGATGTCTGGCATGGTGTGCATGGGGACCCGGCTTCAGCAGAGCAGGCCCGGCCCCGAGCAGTATCCAAGCCACTTTTCACAGCCTGTCGAGGTTTGATGGTCGAGGTTTGATGCGTAATGGAGCCGGCTCCCCCCCGGCCCTCCGCGCTCCCCGGGTATGCACGAACCGGTCCGTACTCGCCCCCTTCCCCGCAGCCGCCGGCCACCCATGCCGGCCACCATGCTGGTCACCAGAGCTCATCAAATCACCTTGCCGGAACGGGGGCGCGGTGGCACCGAAAGCCGCATGATCCAGAATCTTGCGCAAAGATGGCCGGGTGCGAGCGGCTCCCGTCTGGGATGGGTGCTGGCCGCCGGGCTGCCGCTGTCGGGGCTCGCAGCCTTCGACACCCCCTTGCCCACCGGATTACCCCCGGGGTTCGAAGCAGTGATTTTTGCGGCGCCACCGATGATCAACTACCCGACGTTCCTCTGCCCGGGGGAAACCGGCGAGCTGTTCGTGTCAGTCGACAAAAATGCCTCCATCGACACCAAACCCGACCGCGGGTTCATCGTGAAATTGATCGATGAGGACGGCGACGGCAAGGCCGACCGGCGGACGGAATTCGCCCAAGTGACCAGTCCGCGCGGGTTGGCCTGCGACGGCGAATGGGTCTACTGCCTGCACCCGCCAACACTCTCGCGCTTCCGCGACACCGATGGCGACGGGGTGTCGGACGAGCGGCAAGAACTGGTCAGCGGCATCGGCTTTGACCTGACACAACGGCCGCCCGACCACACCAGCAACGGCGTGACCCTGGCCATCGACGGCTGGCTCTATCTGGCCATCGGCGACTTCGGGTTCATGGAAGCCCGCGGAAGCGACGGGCGCACTCTCCAGCTGCACGCCGGCGGGGTGGTGCGCGTGCGGCCGGACGGAAGCGAACTCGAAGTCTTCGCCACCGGCGCCCGAAATATCTACGAAGTGGCGGTCGATCCGTGGCTCAACGTCTTCGCCCGGGACAACACCAATGACGGCGACGGCTGGGACATCAAGGTGCACGCCTTCTTCCACGGCGCGGACATGGGCTACCCGCGGCGCTTCAAACATTTCGCCGACGAAACCATGCCGTCGCTCGGGGTTTACGGCGGCGGATCAGGCACCGGCGCTACATTCATCGACGAGCCGGCCGTGCCCGCACCCTTCGGCACCATGCTCTACACCGCCGACTGGGGTCGCAATGCGATCTATTACCACCCGGTCAAAGGGGAAAAGGCCGCATGGTTCGACATCGGACAGGAAACATTCTGCCAGATCGAACGGCCGACCACCCTGCAGGCGGATCGCTCCGGAAATATCTACATCGCCAGCTGGAAGGGCGGCGAATACACCTACAAGGG
>JALRGF010000120.1 GCA_023253495.1 Verrucomicrobiales bacterium | reverse complement strand
AGGCCTGATACAGGGAGCTTGCCTCCAAGGGACCGGTGGTCCGATGGGATGAATCGGAGTAAAAGTAGCGCATACTCAGCGGGTGGCAGAGGGATGAGGGCGGTTTCACACGACGAGCTGCCCCTTGCGCGCGGCGAGCTGGACGGTGGCCTGGGTGCCGGAGTTGAATTCCATGAAGTCGTGCTCAATGCCATCGCTGAAAATCACGCCGTTTTCGCCCATCTGGGATTCGATGACGAGCGGCTGGGACGGGGTGATCTGACCGAAGACGAGGGAGGCGCCGGTGGTGTGGCTGGGAAATGGTTCGCGCACCGTGAAAAAGAAATTCGGGGAGTCCCAGGCGAAAGTCGTGTCCCGTGGTGGCAGGGGACGGGCCTGGCCGGACGCCACGGCGACCGTGGCGGCACCGGCCATCAGGCTTTTGAACCAGCCGGTGGAGCCGAGGCCGGTGGAAACGATCACGCCGCTGGAAGAATGGTTTTCCGAGGTTTGGCCCAGCGAGATCCGGTAGCGGGCCGAGCCGTGCGACTTCAGGCCGATGAACAGGTCGTTGACGGCACAGAGGCTCTGACCGGTATTCAGCCGGGCTTCCGCCATGGCCACCTCCCGACGCGGCCGGCCGCCGCGCAGCACGTCCCGCATGACCGGGTCAAGCTGGGACACCCGGAAGGGCAGAAGCTGGCCGTCGTACCGGGCCGGATCCGGGTTGACGCCGACCAGCGGCTGGCCGTCGAGGTATTTCAGCGTGTTGGCCACGAGGCCGTCCTGACCCAGGGCGACCACGATGTCGCGGGCGCCGAACAGAAAATTCGGAAGAAACGAACGCGTGACGACCTGGACGCGCCCGAGTTCGCCGAGGGTGCGCCGGGCCTCCGCGATGGCCTGCTGGTAGGTGGCGTCCTCCCGTTCATAGTCATCAAAGTCACCCCCGAGCCGGCTCACGTAAAACCTTGCCTGCGAGAGGGTGGCGAACCTGGCCTTGAGGTCGGCCAGCCGTGTCGTGCGGACGATGAGGATGATCTTGGTTTCCGAGAAACGGTTCATGGCGGAGGCCGCGTCTCATTTCCCGGATTTCGGTGGGGCCGGTGGGGCCGGCGGGGCCGGTGGCGTCGGTTGGGCCAGCAGCTCGCTGAGCAGATCCGGGGAGATGTTCAGGTTGCCGATTTTGTCCGCTTTGGCGGCGAGTTCCTGGAATGCGAAGGCGATGAGTTGCTGCGGCCGCATGCCGCTGGTGGCCAGTGCCTGCAGAACCTTGGTATCGGCGCTGGCGAGCGCCTGCATGGTGGTGGCAATGCCGTAGCTCCGGGTGTCCGCCTCGGACCGGGCGTTCTCCGCGGCGAGGGCGACGAGTTTTTTGCGCGACTCCTCCAGGCCGATGCTGGTCTCGAGTCTGGCGCGTTCGAGCTGGGCTTCCTTTTCCTGGACGGCCTTTTCCGCCTCCATCTGGGTTTCGCGGATCTGGCGTTTTTTGTTTTCGACGGCGATCTCGGTGTTGAGTTCGTTTTCCCGGATGGCGCGCTCCTGTTCCACGGCGGCATTGCGGCGCATGAAAATGGCCTCGTCAGCACCCTTGAGCAGTTCCTCCCGGGTTTCCGCTTCGAGCGCCCGCGCCGTCTCCGGGGTCGGCTGGATGGCGAGCAGGGAAAGACCGAGGACCTCGAGCCCGAGGGCGGCGAGTTCGGCGGAACCGGCAAGCTGAGCGCGGATGGCTGCCACCAATGGTTCGGAGGCCCGCAGCGCCTGCCGCAACGGCAGTCTTTCGATCTCGGCGCGTGCCAGCA
>JALRGF010000098.1 GCA_023253495.1 Verrucomicrobiales bacterium | reverse complement strand
TGCGGAGTCGCACATCCACTGGTATGAAGCCGGCGGACCGGCGGCGCTTTCCGGGGTGAGCTGCCGGGTGCTGCCTGGCGTGCGCGGCGTCTTCACGGCGGACGACGTGCGGGCGGCGCGGCGGCCGCTGGATGTTCATTTTCCGCCGACCCGGCTGCTGGCGGTCGAAAACACGCACAATCGCGGCGGAGGACGCGTCTGGCCGCTGGACCGGCTCCGCGAGGTATGCGCCGAGGCCCGGGAGGCCGGACTGCGCACACATCTGGACGGGGCGCGGCTGTGGAATGCCGCGGTGGCGGCGGGAGTTTCCGAGGCCGACTACGCCCGGGAATTCGACACCGTGAGCGTCTGTTTCTCAAAAGGCCTGGGGGCACCGATCGGGTCGGCGCTGGCCGGACAGCGGGCGCTGATCGAGCGCGCCCGCCGGTTCCGCAAACAATTCGGCGGCGGCCTGCGCCAGGCCGGCATCATTGCCGCCGGTGCTTTGTACGGCCTGCAGCACCACCGGGACCGGCTGGCCGAGGATCATGCGCACGCGAAGCGCCTCGCCCGCGGCCTGGATGGAATCACCGGTGTCCGGGTAGCGGTCGACGCGGTGGAGACCAACATGGTGTATTTCGATGTCCCGGGCCGCGACGCCCGCGAGGTGGCGGCCCGGCTCCGAACCGCCGGCGTGCTGGTGCTGGCGACCGGCGCCAGTACTCTGCGGGCGGTGACCAGCCTCGCGGTCGGAGCCGACGCCATCGATCGGGCCTTGGAAACCATCGACCGCGTCATGAAATGACCGGTGTTTCTCGATCCATCACTGCACGGGCCGCCGCGGCCGCCCTCGTCTTCGCTCTCGCGCCCGGCCCCGGAGGACCGGCGCGCGGGCAGCCGGACGCCGGCGCCTCCCCCGCCCCGCCGCCGGCCGACGCCCCCATGCTCTGGCGGCACGACGAGTGGCTGGCCGGCCTGCGCCACGACCGCCTGGATCCCGCCGATCCGGTGGCCGTCTGGGAGGCGGTCTGGGCGCAGTTGCCGGATGCCGTGCGGGTGGAGCCGACGGAAAACTACTACTACTGGCAGCTGGCCGCCGCCGGCCGCGTTCTCCATGGGAACATCCGGCTGGCCGTCGGCGCGCGGGAGCGCGGTGAACTGGCTTTCGCCTACGGCGAGCCGCGGGAATTCCTCGATGATGCCGGCCGGGCCGGGCGCCTCGCCGTTTCCAGAACGTTCACCGCGGCCGACGGCGTGGTCGTGCGCCCGCGGGATACCTTCATCGTCGAGGTCACCCACCGCGGACGGACCGTGGTTTTTCACCTCAACCGCCTCGCCCAGGAGCTGCCGCCCGGGTTCCGGCTGGCACCGGGAGAATCGTTCCAGCAGCGCGTACAGGACGAGAGCGGACTGAGGTTCCTGCTCCTCTATCAGGCCACCGGACGCTATTTTCTGTGGGTACTCGACGAAACCGAACCGCCGCCCGAACACTTCCGCGACCTCGCCCCGGACGCCGTCATCGGCCGGCGCACCGGATTCGTCTTTTGGAAACAGGAAGCGCTCGGCGGGCGCCGGGTGCTCGCCTCGGTCCGGCGCGCCTCGCTGCAGCACAACGACTATCACGACGGCCCGTTCGATCAGCTGGCGGATAATTTTGTCCGCGGCGACGGCCTGCGTCCTCTGCTGGAACAAGCGATGCCATGGCTGCGGGGACGGGTCGACCCGTGGGGAAATATCACCGACGGCCCGGCACCGCGTCGCGTCGCCCTGACCCAGCACGGCACCCACGACCAACCCGCTGAGGCGCTCGCCCTCATTGCCGAGGCCCGCCGCCAGCCGGACCCGGCAGCCCACTTGGCCCGCGGCGGACGGCCCGCGCTCGATGGCACCGAGGCAGACCCACCGGCGCCCCGGTGAACGCGGCGCGAGCCGCCGTGGCAGCGTGCCAGCGTGCCGCCCGACTC
>JALRGF010000065.1 GCA_023253495.1 Verrucomicrobiales bacterium | reverse complement strand
GGGCGAATAGGGATGCCATTCTTCACCCGGCATTTCACGCGTGCCGCCTTCTGGACCGGCCCAGCCGACGATGGTCTGGCCCTTGTAAAAATGGCGGATGAGTGTCCAAGGTCGCGAGGTATCATAATGCCGCTTGGTCTCCCAGCAGGAAATGAAGGCATCGAAAGCGGCATTGGCGACGGCGAAGTAGAGCCGGACATCTTCATCCAGCGAATGGCTGTCGCGGCGGGAGACGTCCTGGGCAAAACGCAGCCAGTGACCGCTCTGGCCGGTGCTGCGCGGCCCGTCGCGCATGAATTCCACCACCGCCTTCTGGTGGTTGGTCAGGGTGGCATTGTAGTGCAGCACCTCCGCAGTCTCCTTCTTCAGGACCTCAGGGGATTTGGTCAGGGTCGGCGGAGGTCCCGGACGGAACTGCGCGCTGCTTTCGAGAGCGAACGGTTTCACCCGGTACCAATGAGGGGTGAGAAATCCGGGAGTGATCTTCTTGCCGTTGTCCAGGGTGAACTCGATCGGCTGCCATCGGTCCGGATCAACGATCCGGTCAGGCGGGTTGACAGGCCGGTAGTAGGTGTAGTCGCTGTAGGGCTTTCCGTTGCCACCCGGCTCCTCGCCCAGCTGGTTCGATCCGTCATGCTTGCGGTACTCAACCACCGCCTGCGCGGCCAGATACCCGACGCCTTCGGGCTTGTCCGCATCCCGGCAGTCGGCCGCCGGGTCGAACCCGAGCTCCTTCATCGCTCCTTCGAGGAACGCCTTCGACTCCGGATACACGAACATCAAAGCGTGGTGGCTGGCATGGGCGATCGCCTTCCTCTTGTTCTCCTCGGTGTGCTCGGCCTTCGGCCGGCGCAGCGAGGACCCCAGCCGGGTGCCCACCGCCTTGTCATCATAAGCCGCCCAGGCGTCATACACCGAAGTCGCCCAGATCGCCATCTGCCGGGAAAGAATGGTCGGCCGGGCCCCATAAGCGTCGACATCATTGGCGGCCGCCTCCTGGCACACGTCCAGCAGCCGGTAGGCGAGGCTGGCTTTTTCGTAGGCGGGCGCACCGAGAAACTTGTGGGTCGGCTTGTCGCTCGTCGGCGCGGCCGTCTCGGCCGAGCAGGCGGTGGCAGACAGGATCAAGGAAACGGCCAGCAGCGGAATGAATGGTTTCATGGGGTTTGGGAGCTGGAGAACCACATCTTTTATGAAATTCGTTCTTCCGAAACTACCGGAGATGGACGAAACGGCCGCTTTACTGGACGAATGAGCGTGTCCGCCGTTCCGGCAGAGCGGACCCGGGCCCATGAAACGCGGCCGCCGGCGACCCGAAGGGAGGTCGGTATCACGACGGCAGCCGCGGCGCCGGGTCCCCGCTTGAGACCTACTCGGTGTCGACGCCTGGCCACCTTCCTCGACGACAACTACCTCGCACCGCTCCACGACCTGGAATTTGCCCGGATCAACAAAAGCCCGGGCGCCTGCTCCCTCGAAATCCTCGTCACACCCGGTCAGGCGTACAGCATCCAAGCGTCGAGTGATCTTGAAACCTGGGAGCAGCTGGGCGTGGTCACCTCCGACACCGGAGTCGCTCATTTCGTCGATGTCAACGCCCCCGCCGGCAAACGGTTCTACCGGGCGCTGCCGCGATGAAACCACTGGGACTCACCCGTTGCCGTCTCATCCCTCAGATCAAGGCATTCGTCCATCGGCACTGGGCGGATCGGTCCGGCCCAAGCTATTGCCGGGCGCCGATCATACCCATGAAAAACACGCGATCTCCGTTTCCCGACGTCCTCATTGCCTCCCTGCTGGCCATGACAATTCAGTCGGAAGCCCCGGCCGGCACCACACCGCCACCGGCTCCGGAAGCGACCCCGACGCCCCCGGCCAACCCGCTCTCCTTCGCCGACGGCCGCGTGGTCCTCAGCCTGGAAAATATGAGCCGCTTCGAGTTCCGGCAGAACACCTATGACTTTGACAACGGGGTGGATTCGCATTTCCCGGGGACCGGCCCGCAGGCCACCGAGGTGTATGCCCTGTACCTGAACGATGACGACCGGGACGACGACTTCGTGACTGTCGGAACGCACTGGAAATCCACGCCGGAGGCACTGGGCCCCTGGAGGCACTGGGCCCCTGGGACTACGAGGCGGAAATTGCCTGGCAGAACGGAACAGCCGGCGGGCGGGACCTGAGCGCCTTCGCGGCGTACGGGGAGGTTGGTTTCACTT
>JALRGF010000015.1 GCA_023253495.1 Verrucomicrobiales bacterium | reverse complement strand
AGTCACCCGATCCGATGGAGACCGCGGCCGACAGGGCGACCATGAAGAAGACGACGAAGGCGAGGACGAGTTGAAAGCCGTTTTTCACTGGGACCGGAGATGCTGGGGTGAGCCGGGAGGGGACGGGCGGCGGAAAGGATTGGCAGGACGATGGGGGTGTTGCCGGGGGTGGTCCAGCGCAAACCGCGCAGGATGCGGCAGGCGCGGCGGGCGCAGGGCGGGGACGGCTAGTGCGGGGACGGCTAGTGACCGGCCGGGGAGGGGCCGGCGGTGGCGGGGTCTGGGAAGGGCGCGCCGGAAGGACGGGCGGCCCGGGAGTCGAGGGCCGCCTGAATGGCGGCGAGAAAGCGGGCCGCCTGCTCCTTGCGGTCGAAGCGTTGGAGCAGGGCGGGGTCCGGGTGGCAGACGGGCGGGTGGCCGGAGGCGTAGGATTCCAGGCAGTGTTCGATGGCGGTGACGTCGTTGCCGAAGGCGACGCCGTAGCCGTGGCGGACGATGAGCTCGCTGGCGTCGCTGTGCACGTCACCGCCGATCGAGAGTATCGGCACCCCGGCGTGGAGGTATTCGAAGAGTTTGCCGGTGAGGATGCCGCGGATCTCCGGGTTGTTCCAGTCGAGGAATATCAGGCCGTCGGCCTCGCGCTGGACCTGGAGGATCTGGTGGCGGTTGAGGTAGCCGCCATCGCGGACGAGGTCGCCCAGCTGCCAGCGGTCCATGATCGACCGCAGCAGGTCGCGGTGGGTGGTGTGGAAGACGATTTCGATTTTCGAGGCCAGATCCGGCCGGCGGAGGCGGAGGGTGGAGAGGGCGGCGAAGAGGGGGTCCGGATTGCGGTGGGCGAGGGCGAGGGCGCCGGTATACACCAGGCGCACCTTGCGGGAGGCCGGGTCGATGGCCGCCGGTTGTGCGGTGCCGGCAGGGCCGAGGTCCTCAGTATCGAAGCCGTTTTCGATGAGCAGGACCGGTTTGCCGGGAAAGCGTTGCTGCAGGTAGCCGACGAACGGGGCGGAAATTGTCGAGAGCATGTCGGCCTGGCTCACCGTGCGTTTTTCCAGGGCGATTTCCCACGAGCGGAACGGCCAGCGTGTTTCGAAGAGGTCGCCGCCGCCCCAGAGGTCGCGGTAGTCGGCGACCCAGAAAAACGGGATCTGGTGCCGGAGGCGGGCGGCGATGAGGTGGGCGGCGGCCGGGCCGAACGAGCTGACGACGACGTCGTACGGCCAGCGCCGGTGGAGGTCGAGTCCGGCGCGGACGGCGGGGCGGATCCAGCCGTTGGTCGGGCAGAGGAACGAGCCGGCCTTGGCGGCGCGGACGGCGGCCTGACCAGCCCGTTTGATGCGCACGACCGGGCTGCCCGGGCGGGCCGGGGTGTGGGTGGCGGGCGCGTTCATGCCGGCAGGAGGTTTCCCCTCCGGGGCCCCGGTGCGGGAGAACCACCGCATCCACGGCTGATGATCGGCCTCGATGATGTTGAAGGTGTCGAGGTCCGAATACATCGATGCCGGATTGACCGGCAGGCCCGGACGGCCGCGCGGCGTGGTCAGCACGGTGACGTCGGCCCCGGCCCGCGCCCAGTGGCGGGCCAGTCCGTACGGGCGCAGGGCCGCGGAGCGGTTGACCGGCGGAAAGTCGTAGGCGATGAGCAGGATGCGCATGGGGGATGAGGCCGACTGGCGGAGGCGGGCCTAGCGGAAGCTGACGTTGAAGGTGCGGCTCCAGGCGACGAGGTTGATCCACCGCCAGAAGCGGAAATCGAACCGTCCGCGACCGGCGAGCACGCTTTGCCACTGGCCGAGCACCACGTCGTGCCGGAGGGCCGGGGTCAGGCCACTGGCGATCAGGGAGAGTTGTTGTTCGACCCACGGGCGGACGATGGCCAGCCATTGTTGTTCCGGGGTGGCGAACCCGATTTTGTCACGCCGGTCGAGGATGGCATCGGGGATCAGGCCGCGCATGGCGTGGCGGAGGACTGATTTGGTGGTGCCGGCGTTGTCGACGAGACACTCCTCCGGAAACGAGAAGATGAGTTCGGCGAGGTCGCGGGTGAGGAACGGGACGCGGCTTTCGACAGAATGGGCCATGCTGTTGCGGTCCTCGTAGCGGAGCAGCATGGGCAGGCTGGAGGTGCGCAGGCTGTGCCAGAGTTCGGAGCGCAGGCGGTCGGGTCCCGGGATCCGGGGCGGGATGTCGGAGCCGCCGGCGTGGCGGGCGAACCACGAGTGATCGAGGGCGGCGGCCGCGCCGCCGCGGCCGGCGAGGAATTTGGCTTTGCCGACGGCGGAGCGCGGGGCGAGGTAGCCGCCGAGCTGGACGGCCATGGTGCGGTGGCCGTGGCTGCGGCCGGCGAGCTGCCAGAAGCGGGCGGCCTGGGCGAGGTGACCGGAGCGCACGAGTGATTCCAGGCGGCGGGCCGGGTAGCCGCCGTATCCGGCGAGCATTTCATCGGCGCCCTGGCCGTCGAGCATCACTTTGATGCCGGCGGCGGCGGCGGCTTGAAAGACGTGCCACTGGGCGGCGATGCTGGTGCTGCTGAACGGGAGGTCCTGATTGAAGACGAGTTGGTCGAGGCGGGTGGCGAGGAAGTCCGGCTGCGAGTGGCACCGGTGGAGGGTGGCGCCGACCGCGGTGGCGGCGGTGGTCATCCATTTCTCCTCGCTGATCGAGGCGTCGTCGGCGACGTAGCCGAACGCCTCGATGCGGGCGGAAGGATCCACGGCGCGGACGGCGGCCACGATGCTGGAGGAATCCAGGCCGCCGGAGAGCGCGGTGCCGAGAGGGACGTCGCTGCGGACGTGCAGCCGCACGCTTTGGAGCAGGGCTTCGCGCAGGCTGGCGGCGGCGTCAGCCATGCTGATCCGCGCGGCGGGGCGGGTGACCGGCGGTTCCCAGTAGTTGGTGGGCGCGGCTGATTGGTCCGGCGGTCCCGGTTGCAGGGTCAGAGTATGGGCGGGCGGGACCTGATGGATGCCGTGAAACAGGGTGTCGGCACCGTAGTCGGTGATCCCGTCTTCAAGATAGCGCTGGAGGCGGACCGGGTTGATGCGGGCAGGCACGCCGAGGGCGAGCAGCGCCTTGATTTCGGAAGCGAAGACGACGGACTGGCCGAGTGCGGCATAGTACAGCGGTTTGATGCCGAACGGATCGCGGGCGAGGTGGACGACCGGATTTCCGGGCTCACGCCGGTCGGCGATGGCGAAGGCGAACATGCCGACAAACCGGCGGACGCAGTCGAGGCCCCAGTGCCGGTAGGCCGCGAGCAACACTTCGGTATCGCTGGCGGTGCGGAATTCGTGATGGGGCTTCAGCTCGTCGCGCAGCTCGGTGAAGTTGTAAATCTCGCCGTTGTAGGCGACCCAGAGACGGCCGTCGTCCGCGCTCATCGGCTGATGGCCGCCGGGGGAGAGGTCGAGGATGGCGAGGCGGCGGTGGCCGAGCAGGATGCCGCCGGCCGACGGCGGCCCCGCGATCGACCGCCATGGACGCAGGGCCAGGCTTTCCGGGGTGTCTGGTCCGGACCCGGTGACCGGCGGCCCTCCGGAGGCGGGAAGCCAGACAAACCCCTCGTCATCAGGGCCGCGGTGCCGGAGCAGGTCGGTGGCGTCGGCAAAACGCGAAAACAGATCGGTCGGCGCATCGGTGCCGATCCAGCCGGTGAGGCCGCACATAAGCAGGGTTTTGTGGCGGGAAGATGGCGGGAGGAAAGGTTCCGGAAGTCCGGAGCTGCGCGAGCCGTTCAGGAGCGGGGCAGGTCTCTGGCAAGCGTGGCGGCAATGCGTGCGGACGCGCCCGAAGCCCCGTAGAGGTCGGGATGGTGGGCGGGTGGTTCGGTCCGGGCGATGGCAGCGGCGATGCGGTCGGTATCGGCACCGGCCAGGGTGTTCCATCCGGAGTCGACGGTCTCGGTCCACTCGGTTTCGTCGCGGAGGGTGAGGCATGGTTTGCCGGCCCAACAGGCCTCTTTCTGAAGCCCTCCGGAGTCGGTCAGCACCAGACGGCATCCCCCCAGCAGGGCGGCCATGTCGAGGTACCCGGCGGGCGGGATGTTTTGTGCCGGTGCTGCGTGATTTTGCGCGTTCGCGACGCGCTGGCCGACTGATTCAACGTTTAAAAGTGATGTGCGTCGTACTGTTCGCGTTATGAGCGGAAAACTGCGAAATGGTGAAGAAGAGTGCACGGAACTTCTGCAGGCGTTGATCCAGAACGCGTGTGTGAACGACGGTGCAGTCGACTCTGGGGGAGAAATTCGAAGCGCGTCAGTGCTCGAAAACTTTCTTGAAGGTCCCGGACTTGATCTCGAGACCTATGACGCAGCACCTGGTCGCCGCAGTCTTGTTGCGCGCATTGAAGGTTCGGATCCGACTGCTCCGACACTCTTGTTGATGGGTCATACCGATGTTGTTCCAGCAAACCCCGATCACTGGTCGCGTGATCCATTTGGCGGCGAACTTGTTGACGGCGAAGTGTGGGGTCGCGGGGCCATTGACATGCTCAACATCACGTCATCGATGGCGGTCGCGTTCAAACGACTGGCGCGCTCAGGTTTCACTCCGCGTGGCACCCTTATCGACCTCGCAGTAGCTGATGAAGAATCAAGCGGTGTCTATGGCGCTGAGCACCTTGTTGCCCACGAGCGCGACGCGGTTATGGCCGACTATGTCATTACCGAGTCGGGGGGAATACCTCTGCCCA
>JALRGF010000588.1 GCA_023253495.1 Verrucomicrobiales bacterium | reverse complement strand
ATTCCTTTCCAGCGGCCCTGTTCGACGCCGTTGATCCAGAACGCCTGTTCGCCGTCGGGCTTCCCCGGCGTGTTGTGCTTGAGCATGAATTCCGCGCAGACCCATTCGCCGCGCGGGATGGGTGTACTGGCGTCGGGACGGAAGGCGTTGCCCCAGAATTTGCCGTCGGGAGACGCCTTCATTTCATGCCAGTAGCTGTAAAAGTTCCAGCGACCGGGCGGTGACAGTTTTCCCCAGTCGCCCCACGGCTCAAGGGCGGTGGAAAACCGTTCGTCGCCGACCGGTTTGACCCCGGCACCGCCGAAGCCGCTCCAGCGGTCGCCGCCCTGCCGACCGCGATTCGCCCGCAGCGTCACAAAGTGATGCACGTAGTCGCAGGCCGGATCGAACTTCACATAAAACCGCACGTATACCGGATCCGCGGCCTCGAACCACCGGGTGAGCCCGCCGCCGGTATTCTTGCCCAGGCGCGCTTCGACGCGCAGGGCGCGGGCACCGAGGGCCGGGTCGCCGGGGTCGGCCAGGCTGAGGACATCGCCGGCCTCGTTGCGCACTTCGTCCCAGCGGGCGCCGAGATCGCCGTCCTCAAAGGTGTCGGCAAAAATCACATCAGGGTGCCCGGCGATGCCGGCGTCGCCTTTGAAGGCTGAGGCCAGTCCCGAGGTGGTCGGGGTCGCAGGGGCCGCGGCGGTGGCGCCGGGGGGTTCCGTGGCTCCGGTTTCGCCGGCGGCCACGCCCCGACCGGCGGCCACCTGATCGCGGTGGAGCCGGGCGCAGCGCCACATGTAAGCCGGACCGCCTTCGGCGGTGCGGCCCCAGCGGCTGGCGACCGCCTTGTCGAGCAGCTCCAGCGCGCGCTCCTGGCGGCCGAGGAGGGCCTCGTTCACTCCGACGTAGTAGTGCGCGAAAAACTGCGGTGCCCCGTCCTCGGCCAGGCCTTTTTTCTCCAGCGCGGCCAGCACCTCGTCGCCGGTCATCCGGCCGGCGAACATGTCGTAAAGATCGGGAAACGGCTCGCGGTCGAAGCGCGTGAACTCAATCATCAGCGGGCGCGCCTTTTCCACACCGAGCCGGCGGGCGTCGGCGAGGAATTTCCAGATGCCGTTCTCACGGTCGCCGGACTCAAACGTCTGGTATTTCACGAACTGGGCGGCGGACTTTTCGAACTGGCCGGCGAAGTAGTAGGCGATGCCGAGCCGCCAGTGCGGCGCGTCCTGCTCCGGGTCGAGCGCGATCATCTTCTCGAAATCGGCGACCGCTTCGGGGAATTGCCCGAGGAACAGATGGGCGTCCCCGCGCTGCGAATAGAGGCGCACCGACCTCGGAGCTTCGGCCAGTGCCCCGGTATACGCGCGGACGCGGGCCAGCAGTTCGTCCCGCTCCGTGCGGTCGGCGGTGGTTTCCGGTCGTTCAGGCGGCGGGGTTCCGGGCGGGGCGGCCAGGCCGCGGCTGGTGGCGGCGACAACAACGAGGATGGGGAGTAACCGGGACATCGTGAACATCATGGATGCTCCCGGCCGATCTGCCAACGACGGGATGCCTGTTATTGTCGGAGGCTGCCGCATGTGGCGCCGGCAACGGCTCCCGGCTGTGGCCGGAGAGCCGGATGCCGCATCCGAAACCTCGGCGTGGAGGCGGTCGTTTTGCCCGGTGGCCGTCTCTGGCATCCCTCCGGGATGCGGGCCTGCCCGGCATTTTTCCGCGGGTCACCGTCCACACCGGGGGCAGGGCCCCTGGACCGGACGGTGACCTGCGGCTATGATCGGGCATCCCTGCGGGATGCGGGCTGCCAAGGGCGATTTTCAGCGGAGCCCCTGTACCGGACGGTGACCCGCGGCTATGATCGGGCACCCCGCCGGATGCGGGCTGCCAGGAGCGATTTTCCGCCGGTCAGGGACATGGCTCCTTCCGATCAATCCTCGCTGATCACGGCCTCGCGGGCGCTGGCGGCGCGTTTGCGGGCGTTCTCGTCGAGGATTTTTTTGCGCAGGCGCAGGCTGAGCGGGGTGGCTTCGACGTATTCGTCCGAGCTGATGTATTCGAGGGCGCGTTCCAGGCTCATCTGGACCGGTGGTTCGAGCTGCACACCCTTGCCGTCGCCCTGTGAGCGCATGTTGGTGAGGTGTTTTTCGCGGACCGGGTTGACCGGCATGTCCTGGATGCGGGCGTTTTCGCCGATGACCATGCCCTTGTAAATTTTGTCGCCGGGGGAGACAAAGAGTTTGCCTCGTTCCTGAACCATGACGAGGGCGTAGGCGGTGGCCACGCCGTCCTCCATGCTCCAGAGCACGCCGTTGCGGCGGGTGTCGATCTCGCCGGCGTAGGGGGCGTAATCGTGGAACAGGTGACTCATGACCCCCATGCCGCGGGTGCCGTTGACGAGGTCGGTCTCGAACCCGATGAGCCCGCGGGTCGGCACGATGGCCTCGATGGAAACCTGGTCGCCATGGTGTTCCATGTTGGTGATCTGGCCTTTGCGGGTATTCAGGTTTTCGAGGATGGACCCCATGCAGTCATTGGGGATTTCGATGAAGACTTTTTCGCGCGGCTCGATGGTTTTGCCGTTTTCATCCTTCTTCATGATGACCTCCGGCCGGCTGACGCAGACTTCGAACCCTTCGCGGCGCATCTGCTCGACGAGGATGGCGATCTGCATTTCGCCGCGGCACATCACGCTGAAGACCTTGGGGTCGTTGGTCTGGGCGACGCGCAGCGCGATGTTGGTGCGGATTTCCTTCTGCAGGCGGTCCCAGATGTGGCGCGCGGTGACGTGTTTGCCCTCGGTGCCGGCGAGCGGGCCGTCGTTGACGGCGAACTGCATCGAGATGGTCGGCGGGTCGATCGGTTTGTAGGGCAGCGCCTCGACGTGTTCGCCGTTGGTGATGGTTTCGCCGATGGACACTTCGTCGAAGCCGGTCAGCCCGACGATGTCGCCGGCATGGGCTTCCGGAACCTGGATCCGGGCCATGCCCTGGTGGTGGAAAATCGCGCTGACCTTGCCCTTGACCTGGGTGCCGTCGCCGCGCTTGAGCACCACCGGATCGGCCACTTTGACCTTGCCGCGGACGATCTTGCCGAAGGAAATCCGGCCGAGGTAGTCGCTGTAGTCGAGATTGGCGATGAGCAGCTGGAAATCATGGCCGGCATAGGCGCGGGGTGGCGGAATATGGCGCACGACCGCCTCATAGAGCGGCTTCATGTCGACATTCTCGTCCTCCAGTTCATTTTTGGCGTAACCGTTTTTCGCCGAGCAGTAAATGTGCGGGAAGTCGAGCTGTTCGTCGGTCGCTTCCAGTTGCAGGAACAAGTCAAAAACCTGATCGAGCACGCGGTGCGGGTCAGCGTTGTCGCGGTCGATCTTGTTGATGACGACGATCGGCTTGGCGCCCGCTTCCAGCGCTTTGCGGAGCACGAAGCGTGTTTGCGCCTGCGGGCCTTCGGCGGCGTCGACGACGAGGAGCACGCCGTCGATCATGTTCATGATGCGTTCGACCTCGCCGCCGAAGTCGGCGTGGCCCGGGGTGTCGACCACGTTGACGTGGTAGTCGCCGTATTTGAAAGCGGCATTTTTCGCGCGGATAGTAATTCCCTTTTCGCGTTCCAAGTCCATGGAGTCCATCAGACGCTCTTCGGCAAACTCGGACTGGTTGGTGCGGAACGTGCCCGACTGCTTGAGCAGGCAGTCGACCAGAGTGGTCTTGCCGTGGTCGACGTGGGCGATGATGGCGATATTGCGGATGTGCTCCATGGAATGATGCGGACGTGCGGAAACGAAAACGGGTGCGTCGGCTCAGGGGGGAGCCCGATGGCTCGCCGGACGCGGGGGATCATCACGATGCGCGCTTTTTCCGCGGGAGCAACCGCGAAGGGGAAATCGGGCGGAAATGCGACCCGGGCGCGGCCATGATGTGCATTGAAAGGGCCGGACCTGGCTGAAGCTCCGGGCGCGCCCGCCGGCGGCCCCGCGGGGTGGAAACGGCCCGGCCGCTTCCACGGGAGCATCAAGAGGGCCCATTTACTTCCTTGTCGATGACAGGCCACGACGTGAAATCTTCCACCAAAACGGCGGCTTCAGCCGGTGCATGACCTATGCGTACAAAATTGACCTGGAATTCCTGAAGCACCTGGACGCTGATGGCGGCGCGGCCCGGATTCCGCCAAGCCGTCTCAATCAGGGATTTGGCGACGAGACGTTTCGCGGGGGCCTCCAAATCGTAGCCGTAGAGCAGAACATTGGTGTCGAAGAATCGTTCAACGGGCATGACTTTGATCCCGCGTGAGAGGTTTTCCGCCGAGATGATACCCCTGCTGAAGCCGGGCGAGCGCCGCGGCGGGAGGGGTGGCAGGAGGTTCCTCCCGCAGGACTCGTTCAAGCCCTTCAATCACGAGGTTCTTGATCGAGGTGCGCCGTTTGGCCGCTGCAACTTTGGTCCTCTCCAGAACGTCATCGGGAAGATCGATCGTCGTCTTCACTCGGCAATAACTGCGGCAATATAGTTTTACGTCAGGCGTCCCGCCGCCGCAGCGTGACGCATTTGAGGCGGCTGTCGTCCGGCGGGCTGAACGTCTGGATGACCGGGTCATCCTTGAAGGCGTGGTGGACGAGGCGGCGCTGGTAGCTGTTCATCGGGGGGAGGCGGACCGGGCGGCCGGTGCGGCGCACGCGATCCGCCTGTTCGCGGATGTGGGCGAGCATCTGGTCTTCCTGGATGAGGCGGTAGTGGGCGATGTCGACGCGCACTTTGGGGGCGTCGGGCAGGTGGTGGTGGAGCAGGCGGTTGAGCAGGTACTGGATGTCCTCGAGCCGCTCGCCGTCGCGCCCGACGAGCAGATCACCATCCTCAGTAAAGACCTGTAGGGTCGGTCCGGCGGGGGTTTCGTTCTGTTCGATGTGGACCACGAACCCGAGGTAGCCGAGCAGGGTGTCCAGCAGGGCGCGCGCGGTCGGTGCGGCTTCGGAGGCGTTTGCGGAGGAATCAGGGTCAGCCATGCCGCATCATGGACCCGGATGGCTGGCAGCGGAAAGGCAAAAGCAGCGGGGGAGCCGCGAAGGACAGGGCCTTATCTTGAGGGAGGGATCGTCCCTTCCGCCCCATAGAAGCCCAACCGGCCGATGCTGCGGTGCACGCGACCCCGATCCCCGATCCCTGACCGCCGCCTACGGCTCATCGGATTTGCGCAGAGCGCTTTTGCCACTGCCGCCGGGGCGGGCTTGTTTGCTGGCCTGGCTGGCGCCGGGCAGGGTGCGGTTGGCGGCTTTTTTCTGTTGTTCGGCGAGGCGTTCGGCGAAGAT
>JALRGF010000489.1 GCA_023253495.1 Verrucomicrobiales bacterium | reverse complement strand
CAATAAATGCACGTGCCACCGGCACCACCCCAAACCGAAACGGGTTGCGCCGGCCAGTGGGGAAACGTCCATTGTAAGGCATGCAGCGAACCGGCGCTCTCCTTCTCTTCCTCGCCACCGCCACCGCCGCCGCGGCCGCGGACACCGCCGCCGCCCGCGCCCAGGCCGTGCTCGACCAGCACTGTGTCAAATGCCACGGCCCGCTCGAGGAAAAAGCCGGGCTGCTCCTCGACACCCCGGACGCCGTGCTCGCCGGCAGCGAGAACGGCCCGGTCGTCGTCCCCGGCCAGCCGGACGAGAGCCCGCTCCTCCGCGTCCTCCACCCCGACGCCGATCCGCACATGCCGCCGAAAAAACAGCTGGCGGATGAGGAAATCAATGACCTCCGCGCCTGGGTGACCGCGCTCGGGTCGCCTGCTCGGCCGGCCGCTGCCACCGCTTCCTCCGACCCGCCGCCGTCGTCGATCGACGGCTTCCTCGAAGCCGCCTGGCGCCGCCGCGGCCTCACCCCGGCCCCGCCGGCCGACGACCGCACGTTCCTGCGCCGCGTCTCCCTCGACCTCATCGGACGCATCCCGACCGCCGCCGAAGCGGAGGCATTCCTGTACGACCCCGATCCCGCCAAACGCACGGCTCTCGTCGACCGCCTGCTCGCTGGCGACGAAGCCGCCCGCCATTTCCGCGAGGTCTGGGACGCGCTGCTGATGGGGCGGCGCGACGGGCGGCGCGAAGCCCGGCGCCGGGATCACGGGTGGTTCGCGTTCCTCGAACACACGTTCACCTCCGGCCGCCCGTGGAACGAAGCCGTGGCCGCCATCATCACCGCCCGCCCGGAATCCCCCGACGACCGCGGCGCCCCATGGTTCCTCTACGAACGCCGCAACGAACACCAGCAGATCGCCGAAGCCATCGCCCCGGTCATCTACGGGACCCGCCTCGACTGCGCCCAGTGCCACGACCACCCGCTGGCCCGCGAAATCAAACAAGGCCACTACTGGGGCCTCGTCGCCGCCTTCAACCGCAGCAAAAACCGCGACGGTGACACCCCGGCCCTCGAGGAATCCGCCATCGGTGGATTCATCAACTTCACCAACCTGAAGAAAGAATCCCAGCCGGCCACCCTCACCCTGCTCACCGGAATCACCATCGACGAAGCCCGGCCCGCCCCCGGCAGCAAAGAAGAGGACAGCCAGGACCGCTACCTCACCGATCCGGCCGCCGCCGTCAAAGTGCCCCGCTTCTCGCGCCGCGCCGCCCTCGCCCGCGCCGCCACCGAAAACAACCCGCGGCTCGCCCGCTCGTTCGTCAACCACACCTGGGCCCTGCTCATGGGCCGCGGCCTGGTCCATCCGGTCGACGAAATGAACTCCAAACACCCGCCCAGCGACCCCGGCCTGCTCGACTGGCTCGCCCGCGACTTCGCCGACCACCGGTACAACGTGCGCCACACCATCCGCCGGATCGTGCTCAGCCGTGGCTACCAGCTCGCCGCCTGGACCGGCCCCGACCCCGCCCCGCCCGCCGACGCCTTCGCCGCCGCCGCCGAACGCCCGCTCACCGGCGAAGCAATCGCCCGGTCCGCCCGCCTCGCCTCCGGCCACCCGCCCGACGACGACTCCCTGCGCCAGGCGGTCAGCGCGCGCTTTCCGGACGTACTCCCGCGCGTCGTCCGCGCCACCACCCAGCAGGCGATGTTCCTGGCGCATGACGAGGCGTTCACCGGGCTCTTCAGCACGAGTCCCGCCGCCGCCACGCTGGCCGCCCTGCCCTCACCGGAGGCCCGCGTCCGCGGCGCCTTCCGCCAGGCGCTCGGCCGCGACCCCGCCGCCACCGAACTCGCCGAAGCCACCACCTTTCTCGGAAACCAGCCTGGCTCCCCTGCCACCGCCCTCGGTCACCTCCTCTGGGCCCTGGTCAGTGGACCGGAATTCCTCACCAACCATTGATCCCCCCAAGCTATTGATCCCCCGCACGGAACCGATGACCCCGTCCCCACCGCCACCCCCGGGCCACTGCACGCCGGATGACCACCGGCTCCACCGGCGCCTCTTCCTCAAGGGCCTCGCCGCCTCGGGCACCACCGCCCTCGGCAGCTTCGGCGGCCTGTTCACCCACCCGGCCTTCGCCGAGGCCGCCCGCCGCGCCCAAAAAAACTGCCTGCTCCTCTGGCTCTGCGGTGCCCCCAGTCAGTTCGAAACCTGGGACCCGAAACCCGGTCGCCCGACCAGCGGCCCGTTCGGCAGCATCCGCACTTCGGTGCCCGGCGTGCACTTCTCTTCGCTCATGCCCCGATGCGCCGGGATCGCCCACCACCTCAATGTGGTCCGGTGCATGCATACAAAGCAATCAGAACACCTTCAGGCCATCAACCTGCTCACCCGCGGCAACCCGGACCGCGCCGGCTTCACCCGCCCCACCCTCGGCGCCGCCCTCTCCGCCGCCCTTGAACGCGCCGAATCCCGCATCCCACCGTTCATCCTCCTCGACCCCAACCCCGAGGGCAACGAGTTCAAGGAATACAAGGCCAGTGACCTCACCGGCTGGCTCGGACCGGAACACGCCCCGGTCCGCCTCGGCGGCAGCTTCACCCAGCTCGGCCGCGCCGCCGACAGTCTCTCCGACGACCTCGAAGCCCGCGACGCCCTCCGGAAATTCTTCGCCCGCACCTACCAGGCCGGCCGCCTCAGCCCGGCCGCCGCCGCCCAGAACGCCGCCTTCGAAAAGGTCAAGGGCCTGACCGCCCACGCCGACCTCTTCGACCTCGCCAAACTGCCGGAAAAAGACCGCGCCCGCTACGGCCCCGGCACCTTCGGCCTCCACTCCCTCATGGCCCGCAATCTCGTCGAACAGGGAGCCCCGTTCGTCATGGTCGCCAATGGCATGCCCTGGGACAACCACGTCTTCCAGCACGAAATCCACCAGATGCTCGTGCCCGAACTCGACCGCGTCCTCCACTGCCTCATCACCGACCTCCAAGAGCGCGGCCTGCTCGACCACACCCTGGTCATCGCCATGGGCGAATTCGGACGCACCCCGTGGCTCAACGCCTCCCGCGGCCGCGACCACTACCCCAACGCCTGGAGCCTCATGATGACCGGCGCCGGCCTCAAACGCGGCGTGGTCGTCGGCGCCACCGACCCCGACGGCGTGGACCCCGACGGCCGCTCGTTCAACGAACAAAACCTCTTCGCCACCATCTTCACCGCCCTCGGACTCGACCCCCATGCCGAATACCACCTGCCCGGATTTCCCACCTTCCACCGCGTCGAGGACCGCGCCGCCCCCATCACCGAACTCCTGGCATGAAGCTGGAAATCACCTCCACCCTCACCCTGCCCACCACCCCGCTCGGTCTGGCCATCCGCCCCGACGGCTCCCGCCTCTTCGCCGCCGGCATGGACGGCGGCATTTACGAGGTCGACCCCGCCGGCCACGATCCGGTCCGCTTCGCCGACAGCCACGACAGCTACGCCTCCGGCTGCGCCTTGCTCCCGGACGGCCGCACCCTCATTTCCGCCGGCTACGACGGCCAGCTCCTCTGGCACGACACCTCGCGCCGCACCGCCTTCCGCCGCGTCCAGGCCCACCACTTCTGGTCATGGCAGATGGCCCTCTCCCCCGACGGTCGCCTCGTCGCCTCGGTCACCGGCCAATACCTCGCCGGTGGCGAAAAATACGAACCCGCCCCGGCCACCGAACCTACGGTCCGCGTCTTCGACTCCCTCACCGGCACCCCGCTCCACACCTTCGACCTCACCCCGCCCGTCCTCAGCACCGCCTTCAGCCCGGACGGTCGACACCTGGCCGCCGCCAACATGATGGGCGAGGTGCAAATCTGGGACCTCGCCGAAAACCGCCTCGCCGCCCGCTTCGCCACCCCCGACTTCACCAGCTGGGGTATTATCAAAAGCCCCCACTATTGCGGCGGCATCTACGCCCTCGCCTTCTCCCCCGACGGCGACTCCCTGCTCTGCGGCGGCATGGGTCCCATGGCCGATCCCATGGCCGGCAACGGCAAACAAACATGGCAGCAATGGCTCTGGCGCGCCACCCCGCCCGCCATGGCCTCCCAGATCCGCGACGGCGACCGCGGCACCGGCCTCATGGAAACCTTCGCCCATACCCCCGACACCCGCGCCTTCCTCATGGCCGGCCGCCAGGCCCAGGGTTCATGGAATGCCGCCCTCTTCAACGCTGCCGACGGCTCCCTGCTCGCCTCTCTCGATACCCAGTCCCGCGTCACCCAGGCCCGTTTCTCCGCCAACGGCCAGACTCTGTTCCTCGCCGCCACCTCCGGCCAACCCCAACGCGAAAACGGCGTCTGGCGGCCCTATGGCAAAATCCACATCGTCCGCGTCACCTGAGCCGCCGGAACCGGAAACACATCAAAAGACAGCGTGCCCCACAGCTCTGCCGGGAACCGCAGGATGCCCGTTCCCTTGACGGAAAGAAACCCGGTGCGGGGGGATCCGCAATTCGCCCCTCGACTCGCGCCCGGATTCAGGCATGATTTCCGGCGTGACGCCGGTCAAGGACGAGGGATTTATCGCCTGGCAGGTGCCTCCGGCGGAAATGGACCGTCTCTGGTCTGAAGGCTGGCGGCATTTCGGACCGCTGTTTTATCGGTATGCTCAGGCTCAGCACGGTGGCCAGGTGCTGGATGTCCGCCCGCTGCGCGTCGATCTCGCGCAATTTCAACTCTCGCGCAGCCAGCGCCGTGTCCAGCGGCGGAATGCCGACCTGACGGTGCGCGTCCAGCCGCCGATAATCGACGAACCGCGCCGCATCCTCTTCCACCGGCACAAGACGCGGTTTGTCGAAAATATTCCGGATTCGCTGGAGGATTTTCTCGGCACCGAACCTTCGATCGGCCCCTGCCTGACCCTTGAGGTCGCGCTGTATTCCGGCAGCCGCCTCGTCGCCGCCAGCTACATGGACGTCGGCGCGGACGCCGTCAGCAGCATCTACGCCTTTTTCGATCCACTGGAGGAACGGCGCAGCCTCGGCATCGCCACCATGCTCGCGGAAATGAGCTGGGCCCGGGAGCGCGGCTGCCGGTTCTACTATCCGGGCTACGCGTACGCCCAGCCGTCACACTACGATTACAAGAAACAGTTTTCCGGTCTGGAGTCGTTCGACTGGGAGGCGTGGCAGCCCCAGCCGCGACAGGTCTAGGGCATGTCCCAGGCAGCGCGGTGCCTCTCGTATTCGGCCCTGGGGAGGAGCACGTAAACCGGGACCCGCCGCGGGTTGATCCAGGCGATCAGCTCACGGAGCTTCGGTTCGCTCATCGTGGTGCACCCGATGCTGGCCTTGCTGCCGCCGGCGCGCCAGATGTGAAAAAAGATGCTGCTGCCGCCCCCGGGCACCACCCGGGGCGGTGCGTTATGGCGGATGAAAAGCTTGAGCGAATGTGCGTAGTCCCCCTGCCGCATCTGCGCTTTTTTTTCCCACGCCGTCCGCGGCGCGTTTCCGAGCCGGACATGCCGGTTGTAATGCGGCGAATCGGCATCCTCAACCCACAGATCGCGCGCCGTGATCTGAAAATACGGCTGCTCCGGGTGCCGGATGATTTCGCGGTCGTAACCGCAGGCGGTCCCCAGCGCAAAAACGCCGGCCGGGGCTTTTTTGTCCCCTTCGATCTTCAGAGGGACGCCGCGCGGGGTCGGATTCAAGCCTCGCCCCCAGACCAAGCCGGCCCCGCCAAGGCGCCCGGCCCACGGTGCCCCCACCGCCTGCCACCGACCTCCCGGCCGGCGTTCATACCGCTGCAGGGTGACCGAAGTGCTGCTCCATCCGTCAGCCAGACCGACCACCACCTGCGTGGTGGCAGCCGCCAGGCGGAAATCAACTGCCGCCGCCCCGAGGCGGTCCGTCACGCACCCGGCCGCGGTCATCAGCGAGCCAGCCAGAAAACTCCGTCGATTCATCGGGCACGATGGCACAGTTTTCCGGCCCCGGCGACCCCATCCCTCCCCGGGTGGACAGGTACTTTGTTCGTGCTCCTCCTCGGGCGAACCCTTCTGAAGGGAACAGGTAAACTGTTTTCGCCCCTACTTCACTGTTCTAAAGAACATTTTTTTCTGACCGAGCCCGCAGAGGGACAGGTACTCTGTTTGCCCCGCAGGAGGAGCCCGCAGAGGGACAGGTACTCTGTTTGCCCTGAGCACGACGTCCCGCCCCCATACCAGCCGCTTGCTGATGAGAAAACGCCTTGCTCCCGAAAACGGCCACGCCTAGGCCTTCGTGGGTGATCCGGATCCTGTTTGCGGCTTGTTTGGTTTCCGCCCTGTGCGTGGGGCAGGCGGCTGCGGCGTCGGCGGTGGTGACCGGTTCGATTCAGGAAGCGGCCACCGGCCAACCTGTTGCCGCCCGGTTGTATCTGAGGGACGGCTCGGGCCGCTGGCATCTCGCGGAAAGCGCCGAGCCCGCTGGCAGTGCGGTGCGGTATGCCGTCGAACGTCCGGCCACCGGCAGCGTGGAAATCCACACCACCCTGTCGGCGCACCCGTTTCGTGCCGAGGTGCCGGCGGGCCGTCTGACGGTGCGCGCTGAACGCGGGCTGGAATACCTTCCAGCGGAAACAACCATCGTAGTGGCTGATACCACTGCGCCGATCACCCTCAGCCTCGTCCGCTGGAGCCATCTGGCGGCCCGCGGGTGGTTCAGCGGCGACGTCTTTCTTCACCGCCCTCGCGCCGAGTGCCCGAACCTCGCGCTCGCCGAGGACGTCAATGTGCTTTTTCCGATTCACTACTGGACCACCGAAAGCGGAGTGCCTGCCGCCCCGGGAAACCGCACCCGCCCCGGCGGCGCCCCCGCACCCGAACTGGAGGTCGTCGATTCCACCCACCTCATCTGGCCGGTGAACACCGAGGTGGAATTGTTCACCGTCGAGGGGCAGTCCCACATGCAGGGAGCGTTCTGGGTGTTCGGCCATCGTGGGCCGCTGACGGCCGCGGTGCCACCGTTCGGGCCCGTAGCCGCGCAGATCCGGGAACAAGGCGGCTTCGTGGACACCGAAAAACCGAACTGGCCGTGGACTGCCATGCTGGTGCCGGTGCTCCAGCCGCGGTTCTTCCGCCTCCTCAACAATCACCATTGGCGCACCGCCTTCGGAACCGGCTCGTGGAAACCGGTCGATGCGCCCGACTGGATGCGCTGCGAGCGCGGCCCGGATGGAAACCTGACCGAGGACGGCTGGACCGACTTCGGGCTGAAGTTTTATTACGCCCTGCTCAACTGCGGATTCCGGCTGATCCCGACCGCCGGCACCGGCTCCGGCGTGCACCCGGTACCTGCCGGATTCTCCCGGACCTATGTTCATCAGCCGGAAGGATTCTCGTACGCTTCGTGGATGGCCGCGCTGCACGCCGGCCGGTGCTTTGTCACCAACGGCCCGTCATTGATTGCCACCTTCGACGGCCAGTCGCCCGGTCATGAATTCCGCGACTTCCGCGGAGGCGACATTCGTGTCCGCTACGAAGCTACGGCCGCCCACGGCGTGCAGCGGATCGAGCTGATTCAGAACGGCGAGGTGGCCGCCATGGTCATCGGCGCCGCCGATGAACCCCAAGGCGAACTCCGCGCCACGGTGACCCGCTCGGGCTGGCTCGCCCTCCGCGCCTGGGAACGGACACCCGACGACCGCCTCCGCCTCGCCCATACCGCTCCCGTGTGGATCGAGGTTCCCGATGCCCGGGCAGTCCCCAAAGCCGTCGAAACCGCCTGGCTCCTGCAACGCGTGGAAGAGGAACGCACCCGCCACCGCGGCGTGCTGGCGCCCGAAGCGCTGGCCGATTATGAAGCGGCTTTGAAAACCTACCGTGCCCTCCACGCTCGCGCCCGGTAATCGCGGGCCGACTGAAGCCTCGCGACCAGTCCGCGTGGCTTCGAGCCTTTGCCACCGATGTCGCCGCGGGTTGGCGGTGCAACGGGCATTCGGACCGCGTCTCGGTCCCGGCCCCGCCACACCCGGAGGTCGCATGCGCTTCATCGCCATGGATTGACCACCCGTGCGCCGACCGGCAGGCCTCCCCCGCGGGAAAAGACGTCCACTGAGCGTTCTGCTCCGTCTTCGTTGACGATCGATTTCATGACGCGGAAGCCGGTCCACGGAGAAAGCCTCTCCGCTTTTGCCGCCCCAGACACATGGACCACGACCGCTTTGGTCCCCTTCCACACCCCGCCTTTCTGGCCCGCCTCGTTGGTGTATTGCCCCGGCCTCCCCTCGACAAAGCCGTCGGCAATCAGCGGCAGACCCGGAGCGTCCGAGTCCGTCAAACCGGTGACGTACGCCCAGTGATTCTCCCCGCGCGCGAGGCACTGCGCAAAATCCGGCTTCGCGCCAATGTACCCGTCGGGTTTCCTCTGCGGCGCCTCGTTGTGCCAGGCGGATCCCGGAACGTAAAAAGGCATCTCCTCCTGAAGGTAATCGGGAAACAGTTTCCGGAACGCCTCCGTGGCACCGCTCTCGGTGGCCGGGAAGCGTCCTTCATGGTCCTGCGCATAGAGCCGGCACGCTTTGGAAATCGCCTGCGCCTGCAGGGTGGCCACCGTCAGCCGCGCACTGGGTCTGAACCGCTGTTCGCTCATCGAACACGACCCCGCACGCTCGATGCCAAACAACCCGATGGCGACGCCCATCAGAACAAACCACCAGCGCACCATGGTTGGCCGACTGTGGGGCACGTCGGGGGGCAGCGCAGACATGGCGTGATCCTAAAGCGCCAGATGCCCCAGCGCCAGCAGTCCGTAGTAGGTGTACTCCACATCCAGCTCGTCATCGGCCCAGTGGCCGTGAAATCCGCCCTCCGCGCTCCAGAGCGAGTCGACAAAGTCGAGCAGCGGTTCCTGCAGATGACGGAAGTCGGCCTGCAGGCCGTCGAGCGCGTGCAGAGCGACCGCCGTGCTCAGCAGGTCCGGTATGGGCGCGCGGGGGAACGCTTTGAAACCGCCCTCCGGATGGGCTTGGGCGAGAATCCATCGACCCAGTTCCGCCGGCGGCGTGAGGTGGGCATGGCGGTAAAATGTGACTGCGGCCGCCGTGGCCGTGGTGCTGCCTTCGGCCAGACCGGGCTCGTTCGCCCACGCCCCGTCAGCGGTGCGCAGTGCGCGCAACGACCATGCCAGCTTCCACGACCGCGGCGGCCGCCGTTTCCAATCGAGATACGCCGCCCCGGCCAGCATCACCCCGTAGGCTGACGTCTGCGGGGCACCCGGCCGCTGGTGGTAGCCGCCGTCCGGTGTGCGCCACTGTTCGACCTGCGCCAGCAGGCCACCCGGCCGCTCGCCCTCCGGAAAGTACCCCCAGAGCCGCGCCAGGCAGCACAGATGCACAAAATCAAGACCGGCCCCGTCGCCGAAGGTCTGCAAAAACTCCCGCACCGGCTCCAGCGGCAGCGGCACTTGCAGCGCGGCCAGCGCATCGAGCGCAAACACCGTGTAGTACACGTCACTGCGCCCGCCCCGGTCCTGAAAGCCGCCATCGGCGTTCTGCCGCGAACGCACCATCGCCTCCACCAGACCCGCCCCGTCCGCACCCAACACCTTGGGTGCCAGCCGCGCGACCTGCAGCATTTCCAATCGAAGACTCACCCGCCCAGAGTGCCGCGCGCCGACACTCTGCCAAGCAAGTCCTTGCCGCTTTCCTTCTCCCGCCAAGGGTCCGTCAACGGTCACCCCGGACCATTGACCCTGCCCACCGACCATGGTCCAGTCATCACGTGAGTGCCTCATCCCGCTTGTCCCACCTCGACGACACCGGTGCCGCCCGCATGGTCGACGTCGGCGCCAAGGAAATCAGCCGCCGCGAAGCCACCGCCACCGGCTTCATCCGGCTCCAGCCGTCCACCCTTGACCTCATCCGCCGCGACGCCGTGGCCAAGGGCGATGTCTATGCCGTGGCCCGCATCGCCGGCATCCAGGCCGCCAAACAGACCAGCACCCTGATTCCGCTCTGCCACCAACTGCCGCTCCACAGCGTGGCGGTCGATTTCTCCCCGGAAATCGACGGCATCTCCGTCACCGCCACCGCCCGCACCACCTCCCGAACCGGCGTGGAAATGGAAGCCCTCACCGCCGTCAGTGTCGCCGCCCTCACCCTCTACGACATGCTCAAGGCCGTTGATTCCTCCATGGTCATCGAGGACATTCGCCTGATGGCCAAGTCCAAGGAGCCCGTGATCAGTCAGCCATAATCCGCCCTCACCGGGCGCTCCGGCCACCTCCCGGACCCGCACCATCCCCGGTCTCCGCTCCATCCACTGCTCTGATCGGCCCCATTGACCCGGCCGCCCCGCTTCCCCGATCCCCCGCCCATGTCCGAAACCTCGTCCCCGTCCCCCGTCCGCCACGACATCCGCACTGCCATCATCACCGTCTCGGATCGCGCCAGCCGCGGCGAGTACGAGGATCTGGCCGGGCCGGCGCTCGCCGACGCCTGTGCGCAGCGCGGGTGGACGGTAACGGCGGAATTTCTCGTCCCCGACGACCAACCCCGCATTGAGGAAGCCCTTCGCGCCGCCACCTCCCAGGGCTGCGGGCTCATCCTCACCACTGGCGGCACCGGCATCGCCGAACGCGACGTCACCCCGGAAGCCGTCCGCCGCCTGATGCGCGTCGAGGTGCCCGGCTTCGGCGAAATCATGCGCGCCCGCTCCATGGCCATCACCCCCAACGCCCTCCTCAGCCGCTCGCTCGCCGCGGTTGTCGAACACTCGCTCGTCATCGCACTGCCCGGCAAACCGTCCGGCGCCGTGGAAAGCCTGAGCTTCGTCGCCGACGCCATCCCCCACGCCGTCAAGCTCGCCCAACGCCTGCCCACTTCCTGCTGAAAGCCTGAAAGCCGGATCGACGAAAGGCAGCTCGACACCCGCTCCCGGATCCCGTACTCTCCCTTTCGTCACCGGTTCCGCCTTCCAATGAAAATCGACAAGCACGAACTGCCGCACATCATTGTCAGCGCGTGCCTTGAGGTGCACAAACAACTGGGAGCCCACCTTGTGCAGGACGCTTACAAGGAATGCCTCGCCCAGGAGCTGTCGATGCGGGAAATCTTCTTCGACCGCGAGGTGCCGGTGGAAATCCTCTACAAGGGACGACGTGTGAAAAGCGCCTTCATTTTCGACTTTGTCGTCGAACACCAGGTGGTCGTCGAGGTCGAGGCGTTTGCCGAGGGCGATCTCGGCATCAAGGAGTCGCTCAAAGAGCGCCTGACCAGTTACCTCCGGCTTTCCGGCTACGAGACAGCCCTCATGGTCAATTTTGCCGCCGCCGATCTGCGCAACGGCATCAAACGCCTGATCGTCTCCGGAGACGCCCCGGCTCTTCACTGGCGGTGAGTTTCGGTTTCCGCCCGCCGCTTTCCGGTGTAGCGCTCTCGGTGATCCGCTCCTTTCGTTCTGCTCTGGCCGCCGCGCTGCTGGCCATTTCCCCGTCGCTGCCGGCCGCCATCGAGCACGAAGGACTCTGCGGCTGCGGCAAACACCACCTCTTCCCCGCCCCCGTCGGAGACACACCCGGCCGCAAATACGCCCGCGACCGCCGCATCGATGTCGACCACCTGCGCCTCGAGGTCACCCCGGACTTCGCCGCCCGCTCGATCACCAGCACCGCCACCCTGACTTTCACGCCGATCGCCCTCCCGCTGACCGAACTGCGCCTCGACGCCGTGGAGCTCCGTATCGCCGGAGTTGAGGTCAAAGGTGCCACCCTCGCGGAATACCAATCGAACGCCCGGGAGTTGATCCTGGCGTTCCGTGAACCGGTCGCGCCGGGCACCAAGGTGGCCGTCAGCGTGAACTACACTGCCTCCCCGGAACGCGGCTTGTATTTCCGGACCCCGGAAATGGGCTATCCCGACGGCGACACCCAGCTCTGGACCCAGGGCGAACCGGAACTCCACCGGTTCTGGTTCCCGGGTTACGATTTCCCCAACGAACGCTTCACCAGCGAAGTCATCTGCCACGCCCCCGCCAGCATGCAGGTCATCTCCAACGGGGCGCTGATCAGCCGCGGCCCGCGCGCCGACGGCCTTGTCACCACCCACTGGCGTCAGGACCAGCCGCACGTGAATTACCTCGTCGCTCTGGCCGTCGGCCAATTCACCCGAATCGAGGATTCCCTCGACGGACTGCCCCTCGCCGTCTTCGTCCCGCCCTCCAATGCCGCCGAGGCCGCCAATACCTTCCTCGATACCAGAAAGATCCTCCGCTTCTTCCAGAAGGAAATCGGCCTGCCCTTCCCATGGGCGAAATACTTCCAGGTCTATTGCCACGACTTCGTCGCCGGCGGCATGGAAAATACCTCAGCCTCATTCATGGCCGAGAGCCTGATCTTCTCGTCGTCTTCCGAACAACTGCGCACCCTGCATGAACTCGACGCCCACGAAACCGCCCACCAATGGTTCGGCAACCTCGTGACCTGCCGCGACTGGGCTCACCTCTGGCTCAACGAGGGCTTCGCCAGCTACTACACCCTGCTCTACGAACACGAAAAAAACGGCCCTGATGGCTTTGCCCAAGGCCTCCGCGAATCCGCCGATCGCGTGCTCGGTGCCGCTCCGGATACCAAACCGATGGTCTGGCGTGACTACACCGACCCGATGCAGCAGTTCGACTACCGCGCCTACCCGAAAGGTGCCTGGGTGCTGCATATGCTGCGCCGTCAGCTCGGACCCGACCTCTTCCGCCTCGGCGTCAAAACGTACCTCGAACGCCACCGCGACGGCATCGTCACCACCGACGACCTCCAGCAGGCCCTCGAAGACGTCAGTGGCCTGAGCTTCGACCAGTTCTTTGACCAATGGGTCTACCACGGCGGCCATCCCGAACTCGCCGTCGACTACAGCTGGGACGCCGCCACCAGACTCGCCCGCCTCACCGTCCGCCAGACCCAGACGGTCTCGCCGCAGGTCCCGCTCTTCCGCCTGCCCCTGCCGGTCCGCTTCACCCTTCCCGAAGCAGCCGTCAAAGAAGTCACCCTCGACGTCTCCGCCGCCACTGAGGATTTTTACGTCTCCCTGCCCGCCGCCCCGGAAATGGTGCGCATCGACCCCGAGTCCACCGTGCTCGCGAAGGTCGCCTTCACCCCGCCCGGCGACATGCTCAACCGCCAGCTCACCGAGAGCGACATGATCGGCCGCTGCCTCGCCGTCCAGTCACTCAGCCGCAAATCGGATGAGCACAGCGTCAGACAACTCGCCTCCGTTCTTGCCAAAGACGCCTTCTGGGCCGTGCGCCTGGAGGCGGTCAAGACACTCCGGGCTATCGACACCCCGGCCGCCCGCGACGCCCTGCTCGCCGCGCCGCCCCAACCCGATGCCCGCGTCCGCCGCGAATGGGTCGCCGCCTTGGGAGCCCAGTTTTCGCCGACAGCCGCCGCCCGCCTGAACCGCCTCGCCACCGAGGAAAAAAACCCCGATGTCCTCGCCTCCATCCTCACCGCTTTCGGCGCCCACCCCGGCCTCTCGCCCGCCGATTTTCTCAAGCATGACAGCTACCGGCACACCGTCAGCCTCGCCGCCATCCAGGCCCTGCGCGCCCGCGACGAACAGGCCGCCGCCCCATCGGTGCTCGCCCGCCTCCAGTCAATCCGCGCCACCACCCCGGGTGTACCCGCCCCACGCGCCCAGGCTTATGCCGCCGCCCTCGATGCCCTCGCCTTCCTCGCCCGCCAGCAAACGGACCGCTCCGAGGTCATCACCTTCCTCACCTCCCACCTCTCCGACCCCCGCGAAGGCCATCGCGCCGCCGCCGCCAAGGCCCTCGGTACCCTCGGCGATCCGCGCGCCCGGGCCGCCCTCACCAGCCTGACCGGCGTACGCAAAACATTCCCTGACCCGGTCCGCACCGCCGCCGAAGCCTCCCTGGCGCGTCTCACCTCGCTGCAATCCGGCGCCCCCGAACTCCAGGACCTCATCCAACGGCTCCAGCAGCAACAGAAAAAACTCGAGGAACTGAACGACACCATTCAGAAGCTCGAAAAAAAGACGAGCCCGCAATAATCGAAGATACCCGCTCCTCGGACACTGCCGGAGCCGGCATCATGGCGCCGGCAGGGGCATGGCGCCCGGCCGCCGGGTCCCCCGCGGCCGGACCCGTGCCCCGTCGGCCACCGCATCCGGTGGATGGAGGATGACCTGCTGACCGGACACCAGCCCGGAAAGCACCTCCGCCGCCACTCCGCTGTGGCGGCCAACGGCCACCGTTGCCAGCCGCGCCCGGCGCCCGTCAAAAACAAAGGCCATCCACTCGCCGCCCTGCCGGAACAAGGCACCTGCCGGCACCTGCAGCACCTCATCAGCATGCCAGGTCACAATCCGCGCCTCCACGCGATAGCGGTCGCCGAGCGGGCGGTCCGGCGGGATCGGATCGACAAAATCGACGCGCACCCTGACCCTCTGTTCCTCGACACCCAGCGCGCTGATCTTGGTGAAGCCGCCCGGTTCAACCACGGCCACCCGTCCGCGCAGCGGGCGCTCGCCGCCCCACTGCTCAATGACCGCCTCGGCACCCGGGCGCACCGCCACTGCATCGCTGGAAAGCATCTCGATTTCCGCCTCCAGATCCGCCGGATCGCCGACCTCAAGCAGCGGCAATCCCGCAGCGACCGGCCGCGCACTTTCCTCATAAACCGCGAGAACAAAGCCGCTCACCGGAGACAACAGCGTGATCGGCGACGAGGTGTCGGCATCCGCCGGACCGGCCTGGCGCGCCGCGGCGCGAGCCTGAAGAATTTCAAATTTCGGCCCA
>JALRGF010000427.1 GCA_023253495.1 Verrucomicrobiales bacterium | reverse complement strand
AGTTCGACGATCGGGACCGCGATGTCCATGATGGTGGTGAACTTCGGTTCGGCCCCGACGCGTTCCACCTCGTTGAGATCCTTGGCGCTGACCAGATGCACGACCAGATCCAGGCGTTTTTCCGGCTGGATCGCACCGATGCCGTACAGCGCAGCCACATTGATGATGCCGAGGCCGCGGACCTCCATGTGGAAGCGGCCGTGCGCCGGCGCGCTGCCGACAATCTCCCGGCCCTCGATCGCCTTGAGGTGAACCAGGTCATCGGCAACCAGAGAATGACCGCGGTCGATCAGACCGAGCACCGTTTCACTTTTTCCGGTCCCGCTGCTGCCACGGATGAGGATGCCGAGGCCGCGGACATCGACCATCGAAGCGTGGTCGCTGACACTGGGAGCAAAATCAAATTCCAGGGCGATGGTGGCCGCATTGAGGAACTTCAGCGTGGTCATCGACGTCTGAAAAACCGAGAGGCCGGCCTCGTTGGCAAACTTGAGCAGGCTGCGCGGCAGCTCCAGCCCGCGGCAGACGATCAGGCACGGCAGTTCGTGGTCACAGAGTTCCTCAAACCGCTTTTTCTGCTCCGCGGACGACAGGCTCTCCAGAAAGGAAAACTCCTGGAATCCGATGACCTGAATCCGTTTCTTGGCAAAATAACTGTAGAAGCCGGCAAGGGCGAGACCGGGACGGTTGACCGTCGGCTCGCTGATCAGGCGGGCAAAGCCGGTCTCGGTGCCGAGCAGCTTCATTTTCAGCTTTTCCCGGTGACGTTCAAAGAACGTGCCGACCGTGATGTGGCTGGGACGGCGGACGCGGCTCGGCATAGGGCGGAATCAGGAATGGGGGACAAAACCAACCGGGGCGGGCATCATCAGAGGGCGCCGCGCGGACCGGTCCGCGGCGGCGCCGACGCCCCGGTGGTCACGGCTGGGCGGCCGCCGTGCCGGCGTGGGTATCCTCGGGCACGATCATCCCGTAGTCCCCGTCCTTGCGGCGGTAGACCAGGCTGAGCTTGTCGTTTTTCAGGTTGTGGAAGAGGACGAACGGACGGTCGCTCAGCTCGAGGTCGAGCAGGGCTTCGTCCGGATAGAGCGGCTTCACCCGGTGTTGTTCCGGGTGGATGATCACCGGCTCGATTTCCTCCTTCAGGGTCTCCAGCACCCCGGTTTCGAAAACCTGCTCCTGGATGTGGCGGATGGTCTGGTTGTGCCGCGGGCGCGCGTGCTTCTGCAGGCGCGTCTTGTGCTTGCGCATGCGCCGCGCGATTTTGGAAATGGTGTCGTCAATGGCCGCATACAGGTCGTCCTGAGATTCGCTGCTGGCCTCGATCGTCAGGTGGTCGGCGCAGTACAGGATGATTTCGCACTCCTGGCGGTGGCGGTGGCTGTGGAAAATGAGCAGCGCCTTGGCTTCGATGATGCGCGGATAGTCCAGCGGCAGCCCCTCGATCTTTTTGGTGACGTAGTCGCGCAGGGGTTCGGTGATTTCGAGGTGGCGGCCGGTCACGGTGATCGGCACGTTGACGTTGTGTGTTTGCATGGCTTTCGTGGTGGGTGGGGAGGGAGGAAAAATCGGCGGAATTCGGGAATCGGGGAACGGAAATTGGTGAGATGCGGACGGCGGTCACATGTTGAAGTTTTCGCCGAGGTAGAGTTTGCGGGCGGTGGGGTCTTTGACGAGAAATTCCTGCGGCCCCTCGAGGCGGACGCGGCCCTCGAAGATGAGGTAGGCGCGGTCGACGATCGACAGCGTCTCGCGGACGTTGTGGTCGGTGATGAGGATGGCCAGACCGTCCTCGCGGAGGTCACGGATGATGTTCTGGATTTCGCCGACCGCGATGGGGTCGACGCCGCTGAACGGTTCGTCGAGCATGAGCAGACTCGGCCGGGTGACCAGCGAGCGGGCGATGGTCAGCCGCCGCTTTTCTCCGCCGGACATGGTCAGGGCGAGGTTGTCGGCGACGTGGCTGATGCCGAAGCGCTCGAGCAGCCGGCGGCATTCGGCCCGGCGGTCCGCCTGGCTCATCGGCATGCCCTCGAGCACGGCCATGAGGTTGTCGCGCACGCTGAGCTTGCGAAAGATCGATTCCTCCTGAGGCAGGTAGCCCATGCCGAGGCGGGCGCGGCGGTACATCGGCATGCGGGTGACGTCCTTGTCCTCGAAGAGGACCTCGCCGTCGGTCGGCGGCACCAGACCGACCATCATGTAGAAGCTGGTGGTTTTGCCGGCGCCATTCGGCCCGAGCAGCCCGACGATCTCGCCGGGGCGGACGGTGACATCGACGCCGTTGACCACGGCCCGGCCGTCATAAACTTTGCGCAGCCCGCGGGTGCGGAGAAGAAACTCCCCGGATCCGGGAGCCGCCTGACGGGTGCCTGAAGGGGCGGAAACCATGAAGAAAAATGGAGAACTCAGTTGCCGGGGCTGGTGGCGGACGGAGGCAGGGGCAGGGAGACCGGCGGCGGCAGTCCGCGGTCCGCGGGGGCGGCCGCCTCGTCTCCATCGCCCGCCGGCCGTCCGGGCACGTTGCCGAAGAGGCGCTGCCGGATTTCCCGCGCCCGGACGTCACTCAGGTTCAATTCCACTTTTTTGCTGCCGCGCGCACTGCCGTTTTTGAAGAGGGTCAGTTTGTCCGCCTCGCCCGGGCTGTGGAAATACTCCGTCATATTGTTGAGCACCTCGGGCCGCCCGGTGATGGTGAACGTGCCGTCGGCCGCGGTGTACACCGCCTTGCGGCCGACCGCCACCACCTCGCCGGTCCCGGTCTTGCGCCAGATGACCACCAGTCCGGCCGCCGCGGCCGTGGCCGTCGCCGACTTGATGCTCTGGGCGCTGAAGGCGTCGGGCTCTTCCGACGGCTTCGACTCCCCGGCCGCTTTGGCCGCTTTGCCCGCCTTGGGCGCGCCCCCGCGGTTGAGGGCGATCTCCAGGTTGTCGCACCAGATTTTCAGGTCGGCGCGGTCGACCACCACATTCTTGCGGAAAATGATGACGTTGCGCTCGTTGTCGAGTTCCGCGTCTTCCAGACCGGTGATCCGGGTCTGGGTGACGGCGGGTGACGGCGGCTTCGGCTTTGCCGGTACTTCGTCGGGCCGGGAAGCGGGCGCCGGAGCGGACGCGCCCGCGGCGTCAGCACCGGCCGAGGGCGAGGAAGTGGCGGAGCCGCCCGGAGCGGGTTTGGCGGGTTTGGCCGGCTTGGCCGGGCTGGTCGGTTTCGCGGGGGGGGCGTCACCGCCCGCGGCTTTTTTCGGCCCGTCGTTTTTTTCCGAAGCCCGGTCCACGGCACGGATGGCTTCTTCCAGGCCCGCGGCATCATCCGGTCGGGCGCCGGGTTTCGGCGCGGCGGCCAGCGAGGCGGCGGTCAGCAGGATGGGCCAATGCAGAAGGCGCAGGGTCATTTCGGGGTCTGGGTGCTGGAGGAAGAAGCGCCCTCCTCGCGGGTGGTTGTTTCGTCCTCCGGGGCCTCGGCTTCCTCGTTGTCCGCTGGCGCGGGGATCGCCGCATCGGTGATGACGGCCTCGCTCCGGCCCTTGATCACGGCGCGGCCGGCCGCACTGTCGTAGTGCAGGGAGTCGCCCCGCAGAAAAAGCGTGGGCTTGCGGATGGTGACCGGCGCGTCACTGACCAGCACCCGGCTGGGGGCATGGTAGCGCGCGCGGGTCAGCGTGATCACGGTGGTGGAGGGCGCCGCTTCCGGTGATGTGTCATCCGGTTCGTCGTAAGAAGTGAGCACTACCTTCTCAAGATCAAAGTGTTCCTCATCCACCCGGGTGATGGCGCTCATCGTCACCACCGAACTCAGGCGCCCGTCGTCGTCGACCGTCGGCACCGTCACCTTGCGGGCGGTTTTCCCGACCGGCAGCAGGCGGTTGAGCGAGGAAAGGTCGGAAGAGGCCACCTCCACCGCCGTACCGGGCGTGCCGGGCGTGCCGGGCGTGCCGGCAACGGCCGCCTTTTCGGGAGCCTCCGGCGCCGTACGGGCCGCCGGTCCGGACGGACTGTCCGCCCGGGCCTCCAGCGGACTGCTCGCCAGCAGCGTGAGCGCGCCGGCGACCGCCATGGCAACATGTTCAGACGAGGGCATGCAGGGCAAGCAGTTGGCGCAGCACGGCCGGCATCTGCGCAAGGGGGATCATGTTCGGTCCGTCGGAGAGCGATTGAGACGGGTCGGGGTGCGTCTCGATGAAGACGCCGTCCACGCCGACGGCGACCGCCGCGCGGGCGAGTACGGGGGCGAGGCGGCCGTCGCCGCCGCTGGTTGCTCCCTGACCGCCCGGGCGCTGCACCGAGTGGGTGGCATCAAAAACCACGCGATATCCTTGTTCGCGCATCCAGAAGAGCGAGCGCATGTCGGCGACCAGGTTGTTGTAGCCGAAGGTCGTGCCCCGTTCGGTGAAGAAATAACGGGAGGAACCGCTCTGCTCGATTTTTTCCGCGATCGGACGGATGTCCCAGGGAGCGAGGAACTGTCCTTTTTTCACGTTGACCACCCGCCCGGTGCGCGCCGCCGCCACCACGAGATCGGTCTGGCGGCAGAGGAAGGCCGGGATCTGGAGGATGTCGATGTGTTCCGCGGCCAGTTCCGCCTCCTCCGGCGAATGCACATCGGTGGTCACCGGCACCCCGAGCTCCCGGCCGATGGCGCCGAGCAGCCGCGTTCCTTCTCGGCACCCGAGGCCGCGGAAGCTGCCGATCGACGTCCGGTTCGCCTTGTCGTAGCTGGCCTTGAAAACAAAACGGGCGCCGGCTTCGGCGGTCAGCTTCTTCAGCGCGGCGGCCAGATCCCGGACAAATGCCTCGCTCTCAATGAC
>JALRGF010000341.1 GCA_023253495.1 Verrucomicrobiales bacterium | reverse complement strand
GATCGTCACTGGCGGTGCCCCATTCCAGCCGTTGGAAAAACGCACCGGCGGAGGCGTCGTGGTGCTGGTCGGCGTGCACGATGGTGCCGCCGTGGCGGAAGATCCAGCCGGAGACACCGGCGACGAGCCCCGGGCGGTCGGGGCCGTGAAGCAGAGCGATGAGGCGGGCGGGAGCCGCGGGACGGGACACGACCGGCTAGTTGGTGCTGGGCATGAACGCCGGGCGTCCGCCTTCCCAATCTTTTTCGGGGCGCGCCCAAGGCTGGCTGCTGAGTTCGCTGCCAGGCGGAGGGGGCGGAGGGGGTTTCGGTTTCTTCTTCGGAGCCGAATCGGAAACGCAGCCCCCGAGCAGGAGCAGGGCGGCCGCGGGAGCGGCGGCTATTCTCAGGATCCGGGAAAAACGGGACATGGCGGGAAACCCAAGGCGACCCGGAAGCGGATCAACGCTGCACCTTCTCAAGAATCACCGTGTCGCCCGGGCTGATGGCCATGCCGGCCGGGACCGAACCGGCTTCGATATCAGCCACCGTACGGTTGGCGCTGATCGATGACACGTTCAGCGTGCCGATCCGCTGGCCGCCGCGCTTGACGATGAGCTTCGAGCCCCCGGTCAGGCCGCGGTTCTGGCCGATGTTGACCACGGCGAAGCCGTAATCCTGATTGGTGGCGATCACGGTTCCCTCGAGGGCGTTCTGGCTGATCCCCTTGTTGCGTTCGGAGGAAGCGCGGCGCAGCGAGGCCACGGTCCCTTCCAGCGCATCGATCTTGCCCTTGGCCACGTCATATTCCTTGGAGGCGTTTTCCTTGTCGGTTTCGAGCGAGGCGATTTCCTGGCTGAGGGTATCGATCTTCTGCTGGATGGTGTCGATGGTCTCGTTGCCGAGCAGTTCGGCAAGTTTCGCCTCCAGGGTGGTCAACTCCGTCTGCTTTTCCTGGATTTCGTTGCCGATCTTTTCCAGATCATTGTTTTTCGCCTTGAGGTTCGACTGGGCGTTGGTGAGAGCGACTTCCTTTTCCTTCTTCGAGGCGACCGCGTCCTTCCACTTGCCGATTTCGGCGCCGATGGCCGTGACCGTCTCGTCAATCTTGGCCATGGTCGGCTTGACCTGCTGGCTGTTGATTTCGATTTTTTCGTTGCGGGTCGCGATAAAATCCTGGCGGTTCTTGAAGCCCAGGTAGGTGCCTCCGGCGAGAGCCAGCGAACTGATGACAAAGAGCAGTTTGGAGAGCATGGTGAAAGCGCGAGTAAAGGGGTCGAAAATGAATGGGGCGGTCCCGGATCAGTTGGCGAAGGGATCGGCGGGGGCTTCAGCTGGGGGCGCGGGAGTCGCCGGGGCCGGTTCTGCCGGGGTGACCGTCGCCGGATTTTCGACCGGAGCGAAGGGGTCGACCGGCTCGGACGGCGCGGCTGGGGCAGCCGGGGCGGCGTCGGCCGGGGCCGGCGTTTCTCCGGGGGTGGACGGGGTGGTGGCAGCCGGTTTGGCGGTGGTGGACGGAGCGGCTTGTTCCGACTGGGTCCAGGTGCGGCTGCTGGAGGCGGCCGAGACGCTCACGGAGTCTCCGACCTGGATGTCGGCGGCGCTGACGCCGACGAGATCGGCGATCGAGTAGCTTTGTTCGACGTTGGTCACCTTGGCCTGGCCGACCACGGAGCCGCCGCGTTTGATGTCGAGGGTGGCGCCGCTGACCACGCCGCGGTTGTTGCCGGCGCTCAGGGTGATGAAGCCGTAGTCGCGGTCGACTTGGACGATGGAGGCGCGGAAGCCTTCCTCGATGATGCCGCGGGCCTGCCATGTCTCCTTGCGGCGGAGGTCGGCGATCTGTTGCTCGAGCGAGGTGAAGCGGGCGGTGGCGGCATTGGTGCGGCCTTTGACGCCGGCGACCTCACTTTCCAAGGTGCCCCGCTGGGAGGTCAGGCTGATCAGCTGGGACTTGAGCTGTTCGATGCCGCCGGCCTCATCGACCTGTTTTTTGACTTCGGTCCAGCGGGCGGTGACGGTGTCGCGCTCGGATTCCCTTTCCTTGATCTCTTCCTCGACGGCGGTGATCTTGGGCTTCAGGCCGTCGGTTTCGGTGACGATGGTGTCGCGCTCGGTTTCAGTCTTCTTGCGGCCGTCGGTATTTTCGGCGAGGGCGGAGGTGACCTCGGCGAGATGTTTTTCCGCTTTGCTTTGGTTTTCTTTGGCAATGGCGAGGAGTACCCGCTCATTTTTGAACTGCTGAACGTTCTGGTAGCTGAAGAAAGCGGCCCCAGCCGTGAGGATGGCGGCGACGATGGACAAGGACTTCCACATGACGGGCGTTGGATGGCGGTTGGTTGGGCGGTTTAAATCAGTGAAAGCGAGGAGTATCACAGACCAGTCGCCAGCGGCAAGGGGAGAAATGGAAAATCTTGCGTCGGGCCGGGCTGGTTTCCGCGAGGGCGGCGGGCTCAGCGGGCGGACGGGGCGGACGGTGTATTGGGACGGGGATTGGCGGAGGCAGGGCCGGGTTCCGGTGATGCCGGAGCGGCGACCCACCCCATGCCGAGGAATTCGGTGATTTCGACCTGGTTATCGGTGGGGGCGTCGGCGGGGAAGCGCAGGCGCAGCATGACCGGTGACTGGGCTGGTTTGCGGGAGATGGCGGCCCGGAGGATTTTTTCCCCGACTGGCGACTGGCGGCGGGCGTAGCCGAAGAGGGTATGGGTGCCGGCGGGGTCGGAGAGGCGCAGGCAGACCCATTGGTTTTCGTCGGCAAAGGCGCGGTTGAAAAAATCATCGCGGTGGGCGAGCAACCGGAAGAACCGCGGTGTGGTGTCGCGCCGGGCGCGGAAATCCGCCATCGGAACATCGCCGATCGCGGCGGCACTGGGCCAGTCGACCAGCCAGCGGCCGTCCGGCTGTTGGCGGAGGGCGACGGCGCGGGGGACCTGGCCCGGGGTTTCGTAGGAGACGACGACGGCCTTGAGGGAGTCGACCCAGATGTGGCGGTCGATCGGGGCGAGGGTGAAATCCGGCAGGGGAAACTGGTGGCGGCCTTCGCCTTCGTCGGAGTAGTAGGCGCGGACCTGTGGTTCGAGGGCCTCGCGGTTTTCGATGACCGGGAGGAGGTCGTCGGGGGTCTGGGCGGCGAGGTACTGGCGGGCGACCTCGACGGCGGCGTCGATGCGCTGGCGCAGAGTGAGGTAGCCGCTGCCGGAAGGCGAGGTGCTGTTGGCACCAGGCAGGCCGGAGCCGGCCATCGGCGCGACTGGCGGGGCGGGTGGCGGACGGCGGGCGAGGGTGAGGGCGGTGGCGGCGATGGCAGCGAGGGTGGTGCCGACAGCGATCCAGGCGGCAACCGGAGTGCGGGAGCTGGGGGCGGGCGGGGTGGCGGGGGCGGGGTCATCGTCCCAGGATCCGGTTTTGGCGCGCCGCCAGTCCGGGGGTTCCGTCGGTTGGATTTCGCGGGAGCCGGCCAGTCCGGTATTGACCGAACTGAAGCGGATGCCGCAGCGGTCGCATTTCTGGGTGGACAGGTTGTGGGCCAGATCGACGCGGGTGGTCTTTCCGCAGTGCGGGCAGTTGATGGAGACGCGGCTCATGAGCGGGAAGACGGGACCGGCAAAGGCAGGAATTGCGGGAACATGGCACGGAGCACGGACGGAGGCAATCACAGGCGCTTCCGGTCCCCCAGGTCCCTTCTTCCTCGGGTCCCGCAGGTCCCCCCTTCCAGTCCCTTCAGCCCGCCCCCAGCGCGAGCCACGCCTTGAGCGCGGACCAGCTGCCGGCGCGCGGCCCCGGGTGCGGCCGCAGCTCCCAGGCGGCCCAGCCGGCGGCCAGGGCGGGCCGGATGTCGTTGTCGGGGCGATCGCCGACCATGAGGGATTCGGCGGGGGCGATGCCGAGGGCGGCGAGGCGGGCGCTGAGGGTGTGGAAGACGCGGGGGTCGGGTTTGGCCACGCCGTGCTCGTGGGAAAAGAAGCAGGCGTGTTCGGTGAACAGGCGGGGGTCGAGGCCGGCGGCGGTCAGGCTGGCGGCGAGTTCGAGCCGGGTGCATGCCTGGGCGTTGGAGGCGATGCCGAGGACGAGGCCGGCGTGGTGCAGGGAGCGCAGGCAATCGGCCGCTTCGGGGGCGAGGCGGGTGGTGCGGCAGAGGCCGGCGTGCTGGTGGTAGAACCACGGGCGTTGCGACGCGGGCACTCGCTTGAGCGCCGGAAACGCCTCGGCGGCGAGGGCGGGCCAGTCGATTTCCGGTTGTAGCAGCCCGCGGGCGCGGCCGGCGGCGTGGTGTACGGGGACGAGCCGGCGGACGGCGGTGTCGAGCTGGTCGAGGCTCGGGGGATCGGGGGTGCCGACGGTTTCCTGCCAGAGGCGCGCCCAGCGCTCTTCGGCGTCGGGCGGCGGCGGCCCCACTTCAAGCAGGGTGCCATAGATATCGCAGATGACGGCGCGGATCATGGGTCAGGAAGCCGGGGTGTCGCCGCCGGGCCAGAGCAGCGGGTAGTGGTTGGCCCAGGCGAGGCGGTGGTCGAGGAGGACCTGAGGGGAAACGGAAACCGGGGCGGCGGCGGCGGGGGTGGCCGCGCGGAGCTGGTCGATCAACGACAAACGCGGCCAGGCCTACCCGCTGATGACGCGGATGGTCGAACTGGGCTGGATCTGCGTGTCGATCAACTACAGCCGCAGCCCCCGCAACGCCTGGCCGTCGCACATCGTCGACGTCAAGCGGGCCATCGCCTGGGTGCGCGAGAACATCGCGGAATTCGGCGGCGACCCGGACTTCATCGCCGTCACCGGCGGCTCGGCGGGGGCGCACCTGGGGCAGGCGAAGCGGCCGCCGGCGTGGGTGCAGCGGCTGCGGGTTTACCGGGCCCAGGGGAGGGGGCCTGTTTCGTTGGCGCCGACGTGGGTGCTTGTTTACTGGGCGCTGGAGCGGCCGCAGGCTTCGTTGGGGCAGGCTTGGCCGGAGCGGGCGCGGCGGACGTCGGTTCGGGCGGCGAGGCGGCGGCCGGCGGCGACGAGGTGGGCGGCGACGACGACGCGGGGGGTGTGGCCGCCGGCGTCGCTGGCGGCGGCGGCGTTTTTGACGGCGGCTTGGGGGGCGGCTTCTTAACGGGCGGAGGCGGCACGGTCGTGGCG
>JALRGF010000208.1 GCA_023253495.1 Verrucomicrobiales bacterium | reverse complement strand
GGGCGCCCTTGGCGCGCCGACCCGGTGAAGAGCAGCAGTTCCGCCGGCGCGTGGTTGAACTGCTCGGTGTGCATCGATTTGATGACACACATCTCGTCGGCCACCGCCTGAAAATGCGGCACCGCATCCGACATCCAGATGCCATCGGCCCCGTGGCGCGTGAACGTGCGCGGGGTGCCCATCAGTTTCGGCACGCCGCTGGTGAAGGCGAACGTCTTGCCTTTGACAAAGGCGTCGGGCGCATCCTGGCCGGTGCGCTTCACCAACTCCGGCTTGTAGTCGAAAATATCGAGGTGCGGCGGCCCCCCCGACATGTGCAGGTAGATGACGCGTTTGACCCGGGCTCCGGCCGGCGCCGGGCGCGGGGCGAACGGGTTGGTGCCGGCGGTGACCGCGGAGGCGGAGCGCCCGAGCAGCGACTGCAGGGCGATGGCGCCCAGGCTGAACTGGCCGGCGCCGCGGAGAAACTGCCGGCGCGTCTGGCTCTGGAGATGTTCGAATGTCGGATGCATGGGGTGTCGGCGGGTCAGCGCTTCATGAGGGATTCGTCCAGATTGAGGAGCACGCTGGCCACAGCGGTCCAGGCGGCAAGGTCCGGAGCCTCCAGACCGGGCGGCAGCGGCCCGATCGGATTGGTCGCCATGGCCTCGGCTTTCGCCGGGTCGCGGCGGTAGTCGGCGAGCAGGTCGTCATAGAGCGCGACCACGCGCGACGATTCGCTGGCCGACGGCGGGCGTGCCAGCACGAGGCGGAACCCGTGGTGCACGCGGTCGGCGGGCGAGCCGCCGGCCGCCACCAGCCGGCGAGCCAGCGCCTGCGCCGCCTCGATGAAGACGGGGTCGTTCAGGGTCACCAGCGCCTGCAGCGGCGTGTTCGTCTGGCTGCGCCGCAGCGTGCAGACTTCGCGGTTCGGGGCGTCGAAGGTGGTCATCGACGGATACGGGCTGGTACGGCGCCACTCGGTGTACAAGCCGCGCCGCAACCGGTCTTCGCCTTCGCTCGGCTGCCAGTCGAGCCCGCCCCCGAAGGCGGCCGCCAATCCGAGCGACGGCCGCACCGGCCGCACCGACGGACCGTACATTTTCGGCGACAGCAGACCGCTCACCGCAAGCGCCTGGTCACGCAGCATTTCCGCCGACAGGCGCAGGCGCGGGCCCCGCGCGAGCAGACGGTTCTCCGGATCGCGCTCGGCCGCGCCCGGTTCCAGTTTTGACGATTGGCGGTACGTCGACGAGGTGACCAGCAGGCGGAGAAACGCCTTGAGGTCCCAGTTCAGGCGGACCAGCTCAGTGGCCAGCCAGTCGAGCAGTTCCGGGTGCGACGGCAGTTCGCCTTGGGCGCCGAATTCCTCGCTCGTCCGCACCAGGCCCAGCCCGAAAACCGATTCCCAATACCGGTTGGCGGTGACGCGGGCGGTCAGCGGGTTGTTTTCGTCGACCAGCCAGCGGGCCAGAGTCAGACGGTTTTTCGGGGCGCCTTCGGGCAGCGGGTGCCATGCGGCCGGCACGCCTTCGGTCACGGTGTCGCCGGGCGTCAGGCGGTTGCCGCGCAGCTGGACGCGGGTGGTGCGGCGCTGGTCGGCCGGCAGCTCGCGGAAGACAGGTACCGTGGTTTCGGGTACGGCCGCCAGTTCGGCGCGCAGCGCGGCCCGCTTCGCCCGATCCGCCTCCATCTCCGGAGCCAGCTCATCAAGGTAAAAGGCTGTTGCCTGCGCCACGGCAGCAGCGTCGCGGCCGGCCGCTGGCTGCTCCAGCGCCGCGACCATCGGCGGCGTGAGGTGACGCAGCCGGTCCACCGACGCCTCACTGGTGGCGGCCACGCGGAATCGACCGATCGTATGGTGGTCGAAGGGCGACTGC
>JALRGF010000533.1 GCA_023253495.1 Verrucomicrobiales bacterium | reverse complement strand
CCGCCGTGGCCGACGCTGTGCGGGATCAGGGTGCCGGCTTCGGGGATTTCCACGGTGGCGAACAATTGTTTGTGCTGGCCGGCGGGGGTTTCGCCGGTGGTGGTGACGGCGAAGTGGATTTCCGTCTGGTCTTTGGTGATTTCGACGGGGGCGGCCTCGGCCTTGGCCGGCAGCCCCTGGAGGACGACGCGCGCCTTGCCCTCGAATGGCTGGCTGTGTTCGAGGGTGGCGACGACCTCGCCGCCCTTGCCCTGCTCAATGGCGGCCATATCGATCTTCATGGCGAGGTAGGGAGGAGCCACGCGCACCGGCACCAGGCCGCTGCCCGCGAGGATCGGACCGGCGCCCGCGTCGCTTTCCCCGATGACCGCGAGATGCCACGCGCGCACCTCGGCATTGCCATTGGCATTGAGCGGGTAGACGGCCTCGTTCTGTCCTTCGGGAATGGTGATGGTCGGCTGGGCCCCGACGTTTGGCGGCAGGTACAGCAGGCGCACGGTGATCGGAGCCTTGAATCCTTCTTTCCGCGTCGCCACCACCCGCAGATCCAGCGTGCCATTGTGCACCAGCGGGACTTTCGGCGTCTCGACATCGATGGTGAACGGCACTTCCTCCACCACGGCCACCGCCAGGGTGTTGAGCAGACTGCTGTAGTACGGTGTGTTGTTCGGCTCGCCCATCATCAGGTCAAGCTGCTGCACGAACCGGCCACGCAGATGCTGGAGGTTCGGGTCGGTCGGGCGGGCGCCGAAATTCACCAGCGCACCGCCGAGCGGCGCGTCAGCCGCAGCGGTGAAGACCACCGGATAACCGCCGCCGCTGCTCTGCGGCATCACCTCGGAAACCAGCGCCACCCCGGCTGGCAGGCCCTCGGCCTCGAAGGCGAGGTCGCCGCCGAAATTCACGCGGTTGCCATTGACGATGGCGGCAATCCGGTTGCCGCGCGGCACCGGCATCATCTGGCGCGATTGATAATCGGAGCGCGCAAACTGCGGGATGCTCAGGGTCAGCGCGGGCGCCGGCACCGCAGCCTCGACCCGGTACACGTAATCCGGACCGCCGGCGCGCAAATGGTCGAACACCACCAGCACGTACTCGCCATCCTCGGGCGCGGTGAAATCAATCTTGGCGTCGGAGCCGATGGCATCGTCGTTGCCGGCGACCTGCCCCTGGTCCGCCGCCTTGAGGATCTGCATCACCGGATCAAGCGGGGAACGGATCGATTTGGCATGCGCCACAAAGGTGAATTTGGCGTCTTTTTTCGCGCGGAACCGGAAGCGGTCGACGTCGCCCGGCTTTTCAATGATGCCGTTGAAGGCGAGGGGCAGATCGCCCGGGGCCGCGGTGGCCTGCGCCGGGTCGTCGTTCGGCTCGGCCTCCAGCACGTTGTCAAAAGGGCTGACCCGCAGCCAGTTCGGCGAGGCCGCACTCCGTCCGTCCGCCTCCGCAAAGACCGGCCACTTCGGGTTTTCCTCCGCCGGCAGGGTGACCGTGGCCGCGAGCGCGCCACCCGCATCCCCGATGAACCGCAGCGCCACTTCGCTCCCCGCCATCCCGCCCGCCGGATACACCGCGGTCGGACGCGGCAGCTCTCCGAGATGCAGGCGGTAGCGGCAGCCGCCATTGCCGACGTACGAGCTGTCCCGCACCTGAATCACATAAATCCCGTCCTCGGGTGCCACCACCTGCGCAAAACTGTCCTGCGCCAGCAGCGCCGTGTCATCCGCCGCCGCCAGCTCAAACCGCCGCGCATCCAGAATCGCCACAAACGGGTCCCAGAACGAGCCGTTCAGTCGCAGCCCCTCGACCTCCGCGGTCAGCCGCATTCCTTTTTTCACCTCGACCGCGTAATAGTCGACGTCCTCATTGTCCGCCACCCCCTCGACCGTCGAGTTCAACGGCACCGTCTGCGGGGCGGCAAAATCGGTATTCGGCTCCTTCTCCTCCACCGTCGGAAACGGCCCGACCCAGAACGTCTTCACCTCGCTCAGCCCGCTTCGCGCGCGCAGGCGGACATAATGCTCGCCCAGCGGACAGTCGGCCGCGAGCGCCACTTTCATCTTCACGCTCTTGCCGTCCTCAGCCGGCACCAACCCGCTCACCGTCACCCCAGGCCGGTTCAGCAGCACTTCGACCACATCACCCAGCCGCTCGCCCGCCAAGGTGAACTCCGCCTCGGTCCCGCGCGCCGCCCCGCGCGGCAGAATCGACTGCAAGCTGGGCGAGGCCGCCGCCACCAGCGCCACCGTCGCCAGCCAGACGGCCGCCACCCGGGCCACCAGGGAAATTATCGCATGCATCGTCTGTATCATGACGCCCCCACCCCCGCCGGTCCACGCCC
>JALRGF010000511.1 GCA_023253495.1 Verrucomicrobiales bacterium | reverse complement strand
GAGCGGATCGGCGGTGTCGTTCGGGCTGACGATCCAGTCGTGTTTGCCTTTGGGGCGGAAAAGTTTCCGGATGACCGGATCGGCGGAGAGGCAGCGTTCGAGGCCGAGGAGCGGGTGCCCTTTCCAGCCGAAATCAAACGGCCGGTACTCGTCCTCAAGAGCGCGGGAGATGAGGTAAAGAAGCGATTTGTGGTACATGCGGGCGCAATGGTCGTCCTGTTCCGCGGGGTCGGAAAGCGTGTAGACGGCGAGGTGGCGGAGGCGGGCGTTTGCGCCGGTGAGGTGCGGGAGGTATTGCTCTTTGAAGAAGTCGCAGGTGCAGGCCGGCGCCCAGAGCGTGCAGGTGCGGACCGAGGTGAAGGCGGCGAGCCGGCGGAGGACCGGTCCGAGAAAGACGGCGCCGGCGCTGTGACCGGCGAGGTGGATTTCCAGGTCGGGGTGGGCCTCAAGGAGTTTTTCCAAGGTGGCGACCACGAGGGCGGCGGCGCCGGTGCGGGGCCGGCTGGCGGCGAGCGCATTTTCCTTCATTTCCTTCCACTGGGCGCGGCCGCCGAGCAGGCGGGCCAGCGGTTCCAGGGTGGCGTCGAGCCTGTCGAGCATGAAGTCCTGGGCGCGGTCGAGCAGGCCTTCGGCGCGTCGGCCTGTGAGCGCTTCGGTGAGGATATTTTTGAGGGTTGTCCAGAAATCGCTGTGCCAGACGAACGCGAGCGGATAGACCTCCGCTTTCATCATGGCGGCGCGGTACTCAGCCACGCGCTGCACGGCGGTGGCACCGGGGACCAGACCGCCGTGGGCGTACAGCAGCAGCCGCTTCTTTTTCCAGCCGGCGGTGAGCTCGGGGAAATCGTCCCGCACAATCGACCGCACTTCCTCGGGCGAATTGGCGAAGTCGCCGGAGACTTGCGGCAGGCCGTCGTTGCCCACACTGATGACATGCGGCCGCAGGTCGGCAAAACTGATGTTCTGGCCCATGCGGGTCGAGGCCAGCGTGCTGCTGCCATAGGCGGCGGCACTGTCGAGCTGCACCGCGGCCCCGAGCCGGCAGACCCAGACGTCGGTGCCATGGGCGAGCCAGTCGTCGTAGCTCAGCCGCCCGAACCCGCCCCGGCCCCAGCCGGGCCCCCAGGAGTTCTGGATCCAGAGGCCCTCGCGGTCGTAGCCGACGATGGCAAAGGCGTGCCCGCCGAGCGCCTCCCCGGTCCACCGGATCACCCCGGAGCCGCCGACGGTATCCCAGCCGCCGTGGACCATGGCGGTGGCCATCAGGATGCCGGTCTCGGCGAGCGCAGCGTGCAGCGCGACCAGGTCACGGTGATTGACGCGGAAATACGCTCCGAGCGGCCGCTGGCGCGCCTCGCGGATCCGGGCCGTGGTCAGCCGGGTGGACGTCTGACCGGGCACGTAGGGCCAGAGTTTTTCACTGCAGACACCGGATTTGTGCCACCCTTTGACGGCGCCGCGTGCGCTCGATCCCGCATAATCATCACCCGGCCATTCGTCGTGCCTCCGGGCCATTTCATAAAACATGCGCGCGCTGACCGGGACGTCATCGGGATACACCTTGCGCGTCCGCAACAGGTGGTTGGCCACCGCGGCCAGGGCAAAGCCGGTGCAGGCACCCTCCGCACCCTGGTCCAGCACCCGCACTTCGTGATTCGCCTCTGCCAGAAACGTGTCCAGCGGCCGTTCCGACGGGACTTCCCGCAGTGTCGGCACAAACAACAGATCCCGGAAATCCACCGTGTCCGGACGCGCGCTCAGAGCGCGGCCGTGTTTCAGGAGTGTGGGGAATTCGGGCATGGTGGAAGGCCTAAGGAGGAAGAGGAGCGCGGAAGCGGGAGCCGTGTGGGATGAGGGCGGGGAAAACTTCTGTGTCGATCAAAAAACAGTTTTGCTGCCGGCCGACAATCGTTTTCCGCTTCGAGGCGTATTTTTTACCCGCTCCGGATCCGCCGCGTTGCCGGTTTGCTCAATGCCCGTCACCCCATGCGGCTTTCTTCAGCAGCGGTGTCGTGGCCACCGCACTCCCAAAGCGCGCCGCGTCAGTGCCCGGGCCGACGGGCCGCAGCGGACTGCGGCTGTCCCAAGGCGGGACGGCATCAACCCGGGACCGCCGCAGACCCCTGCGGCTCGACGCCACCGCCCGTTCATCATGGAAAACAGCCGGCGCTCCACCGCCGATG
>JALRGF010000628.1 GCA_023253495.1 Verrucomicrobiales bacterium | reverse complement strand
GAAATCTTGAAACATTCTTAGGTTAACGCTTATGGAGGTCGCATCCCACCTCGCATGCCCGCTCCCACCCCGCCGCCACACGACGGCCGAGGTGGGGCCAGCCCGGACCGTCCCGAATGCGTTGCCTTCGTTTGCCACCTTCACGGTCTCGGCGAGGGGCTCATCGGCGGCCGGAAATGAATTGGCACCTGCGGAGCGGATCCCTATGGTCGCTTCACGGGTAGTTCCGCTTTTCCGGCCTGCTTTTCTCCGTTCCGCCGCTCGCCAACGCCAATAATCCCTTTTTCCGGCTCCGGCTCCCCGGAGGCTCGCCCCTCCGCCCCCGGGACCCCGGCATACCCCGCCTCACATGATCCACGCATCCCCGTCCAGCCCCCGACCTCTGAAGGCGATTCCTGCCGGAAACGCCAAGCACTCAACCTTCCGGCACCTGGTCATGGCGCTGCCTGTACCCGCTTTCCTGGCGGCGGGACTCGCGGGAGCGCGCGCCGAACCTGTCGTGGTTGAGATGGTGCGGGTGGGGAATCCCGGCAATGCGGCGGACACGACCGGCTACGGGAATGTGTCATACGAATATTTCATCGCGAAGCATGAGACGACGATCGGCCAGTACACCGCATTTTTAAATGCGGTGGCGGCGGAGGATTTGTATGGGCTCTATGATCCGGGGATGCGGAGCACGGCGTCCTGCGCGGGGATTCAGCGCAACGGGGAGCAGGGGGCCTACACGTATGTGGTGATCGGTCCCGGCGGGTCCACGCCGCCCGGGGCGGCGAGCGGACCGAACCGCCCGATTGCCCTTGTGACATGGTTCGATGCGGCGCGCTATGCCAATTGGATGGCCAATGGGCAGCCGACCGGAACGCAGAACCGCGCGACGACGGAAGACGGGGCCTACACGCTCAACGGTGCCACCAGCGGTCCGGCTTCGACGAGAAACGCCATCAATCCGAACACCGGCGAGGCGCCGGTGTACTTCATTCCTCTGGAGAACGAATGGTACAAGGCGGCCTTTTACAGCCCGGACCTGCAGGCCGGCGCCGGCGGCTATCATCGCTATGCGACTCAGAGTGATGTTTTTCCCGGCAACGTCCTCGGCAGCGGCGCCAATCAGGCGAACTACATCGTTGCCGCAACGGGCTTTTTTTCGGTCACCCAATCCCCCGTGTTCTCGCCCTCGCAGAACTACCTGACGGACGTCGGAGCCTTCACTTCCAGTGCGAGCCACTATGGAACTTTCGACCAGAATGGCAACGTGTGGGAATGGACGGATCTTCCGGGAAGTCCGGTGACCTACCGTATTCTTCGTGGCGGAGCCTGGACGTCTTTCGCGGACTATCTGGAGTCGGTCTACCGCCTGGGAAGCGCCACGGGATCCACGAGCACGAATGCGGGCTTCCGTCTGGCGGCCCCGGTCGTCCAGCCGCCGGCCTCTCTGGTGATTTCCATGGTGGGCGTCGGTCAGCCCGGCAATGTTCCCGACGTCACGGGCTACGGAGGGGTGGCTTATCCGTTCCGCATCGCACGCGAACCGGTGACAATCGGTCAGTATTGTGAATTCCTCAACGCGGTGGCGGCGACGGACCCCCATCAGCTCTACAACGGGCGGATGGCGACCGACCTCGCAGTGGCGGGGATCGCCCGTTCCGGATCATCGGGCAACTACGTTTACAGCGTGATTGATCCTGCCGGAGTCACTCCGGCCGGGGCAGCCAGCGGGCCGGATCGCCCGATCACCTATGTGAGCTGGTTCGATGCAGCGCGTTTTGCGAACTGGATGTCCAACGGCCAGCCCCGGGGCAGTCAGAGTGCGGTCACGACGGAGGATGGTGCGTACCCCTTGAAGGGGGCGGTGAGCGGCATCGCGCCGGTGAAAAACGCGAACAATCCGAATACGGGGCTGCCACCATCCTATTACATTCCGCTTGAGAACGAATGGTACAAGGCGGCGTATTACAGCCCCTCACTGAACGGCGGTGCCGGCGGCTATTACCTCTACGCGACGCAGAGCGATGTTCGACCCGTGAACGGGATCGGGGGCGGTTTGAACCAGGCCAATTATCTGGGATCGAATGGAAAATATACGGTGACCCAGAGCACCACGTTCTCCGCCGGCCAGAATTATCTCACGGAGGTTGACGCATTTTCCGGCAGCAGCAGCTATTACGGCACGCTCGGCCAGAACGGCAATGTGTATCATCTGAACGATCTCGATGGTGTGGCCAGCAGTTCAAGGGGTTTGCGCGGCGGATTCTGGGCCAGCGGGGATCCGCCACTTCAGGCCCCCACCTTCGCGAATGTCTCCACGGCGCGGGAGGCAAACGATGCGGGATTTGTTCTGGCCGCGCCGGACCAGACTTACTCGATGTGGGCTGAGAGCCACGGGCTGGTCGGGAGCAGCGCCCTTGGCACGAGTGATCCGGACGGGGACGGTTTCATCAATGATCTGGAATTTGCTTTCGGCACAGACCCGAAGGTGATCAGCGCGGCGCCGGTGTCCGCGAGTTCGGACGGTTCGAATCTTGTCGTGAGCTGTCTGATGCGCGGCACCGGGGTGACGTATGTGGTGCAGACCAAGGAGGATCTCGCCAGCGCGTCACCGTGGAGCACGGCGTCGGTGTCCGTCGTCAACGGGCCGCAGTCGCCCGCGCCGGCCGATGGATATGTGCGGCGGCAGTTCAGCGTTCCCTTGGCCGGGCGGGCCTTTTACCGGGTCCAGGTTGTCGTCGGACCTTGAACTGAAGGGCGCATGGTCGCTGATTGGCCATCGCCCCAAGAGAAGTGTTCATCAAACCTTTCCCTCTGCCGGCGGCCTGGCCTCAGTCCCTCGGGCTGAGAGGGGTACTGGTGAGGACCGCGGCCGGCGTGCGTTTTCCGCCTCGGCACAGGATGGCTCCACGGAGCCCCCTGGCGCGGCCCCCCTAGGCCAGCACCGGCGTGACGATTTTTCCGTGCACGTCGGTGAGGCGGAACCGGCGGCCCTGGTATTTGAACGTGAGACGTTCGTGGTCGATGCCGAGCAGGTGGAGGATGGTGGCGTGCCAGTCGTGGACGTGGACCGGATCGCGGGAGATGTTGTAGCTGAATTCGTCGGTTTCGCCGTGGCAGACGCCTGGTCTGATGCCGCCGCCGGCGGCCCAGGCGGTGAAGCAGCGCGGGTGATGGTCTCGGCCGTAGTCACCTGCGGTGAGTTTCCCCTGGCTGTAAGCGGTGCGCCCGAACTCACCTCCCCAGAGAACCAGGGTTTCGTCGAGCAGGCCGCGCAGGCGCAGGTCCTTGATGAGGGCGGCGGCCGGCTGGTCGGTCTGCTGGCATTCCGAACGGATGGCCCCGGGCAGGCCGCCGTGGTGGTCCCAGTCCTGGTGGAAGAGCTGGACGAAGCGCACGCCCCGTTCGATCAGGCGGCGCGCCTGGAGGCAATTGGCGGCGAAGGTGCCCGGGGTGCGGACGTCCGGTCCGTACATGTCGAGAATCGATTCCGGTTCGCCGGAGATGTCGGTGGCCTCGGGCACGCTGCTCTGCATGCGGAAGGCCATTTCGTACTGGGCGATGCGGTCGTTGAGGAACGGGTCGAGGGTGCGTTCGTATTCCGACTGGTGCAGTTCGGCGAGGCGGTCGAGGAGCTGGCGGCGCGCCGGGCCGCTGACGCCTTCCGGGTTTTTGAGAAATGGCACGGCGTCCGCCTGCGGGAGGAATTTCACGCCGGAGTGGGCGGCCGGCAGGAAGCCGCTGCCCCAGAGGCGGGCGTAGAGCGGCTGGCCGCCCTTGCCCTTGGTGACCAGCACGCAGAACGCCGGCAGGTTGTCGCCTTCGCTGCCGAGGCCGTAGCTGAGCCATGAGCCGAGCGACGGACGGCCGGCGATCTGCGCTCCGGTCATGAAAAACGTGATGGCCGGGTCGTGGTTGATGGCCTCGGTGTGGAGTGATTTGATGAAACAGAGTTCGTCGGCGACCGAGGCGGTGTGCGGCAGCAGCTCGCTGATCCAGTGGCCGGCCTGGCCGTGGCGGGCGAATTTGAAGGCGGAGCCGGCGAGCGGCAGCGTCGCCTGGTTGGCGGACATGCCGGTGAGCCGCTGCCCCTGGCGCACCGAGTCCGGCAGGTCCCGTCCGTTGTCGGTATTGAGACGCGGTTTGTAATCAAAGAGATCCATCTGCGACGGCCCGCCACTCATGAAGAGGTAGATGGCGCGGGTCGCCTTCGGGGCGAAATGCGGCTGGCCGAGCAGCCCGCGGCCGGCGACCGCCGGGGACTCGAGGCCGAGGGCGGCGTCGCGCCCGAGCAGGTGGGCGAGCGCGGCGCCGCCGAGCGTCAGGCTGGTCCGCGAAAAGAAGTGCCGGCGGGTGAGGTGGGCGGCCGGAGCGGGGAATGGCGGAATCGGGGTCATGGTGGGTACCGTGCGGGGGACTGGGGATCAACGTTTCATGACGCTGGCGTCGAAGTTCATGACCGCCTGCGCCACCGCCTGCAGACCGGCGAGGGAGGCGGCGGTGCCGTCCTGGCCGGAAAGGGCGGCCTGTTCCGTGCGGAGCTGGCGGAGGATGGCGAGCTGGCGGTCGGTCGGTGCCTGACTGGTCAGACGCCGGAAAATCGCGGTGATGGCGGCGGCCTCGTCGTCCGGGTGTTCGGCGGCCGCGGCTTCGGCGACGCGGCGGCTCCAGGCGACGAAGCCGGGTTCGTTGAGCAGGGTGAGTGCCTGGAGCGGGGTGTGGGTGAGCGGGCGGCGCGCGCTGCAGACTTCGCGTTTGGCCATGTCGAAGAGGTCCATGCGCACGTCGGGCATGGTGCGTTTCCAGAACGTGTAGAGCGACCGCCGGCCGGCCTGATCGGGGTCGACACTCGGGCCGCCGATGGCCGGATTGAGCTGACCGGCGGCGACCAGCGCCTGATCGCGGAGCTGTTCGGCGCTGAGCCGGAACGCCGGGCCGCGGGCGAGCAGGCGGTTGTCTGGGTCGAGGGCGCGGAGGTCCGGCGGCGGATCCGAGTCCTGCTGATAGGTGCGTGACAGGACGATGAAACGGACCAGCGCCTTGAAGTCCCAGCCTGATTCCATGAACCGGTGGGCGAGGAAATCGAGCAGTTCCGGGTGGGTTGGCAGCGCCCCCTGCAGCCCGAAATCCTCCGGGGTGCGTACCAGTCCCTCTCCGAAAAACGACTGCCAGAGGCGGTTGACGAGAACGCGGGATGTCAGCGGGTTCTGCCGCGAGACAGTCCATCGGGCGAGGCCGAGGCGGTTGGCGGGAGCGTCGGCCTCGATGCCCGCCAGAAACTCCGGAGGCCGCGCCGAGACCGGGGTGGTGGGCGCGTCGTAGGCGCCGCGCGCCAGCACGAAGGCCGGCTTCGGTTCGGCCATCTCGCGCATCGTCATGATTTCCGGCAGGGCGTCGCCGGCGGCGCTGCGCGCCTGACGCAGCGTGCGCAGGACGGAAAGCTTTTCGCGGTGGGGGGCGTCGACCGCGAGCAGGAAATGATCGAAGAGGCCGGCGGCCTCGGCGGACGGATCGGCGGGAGGAACCAACGGACGGCCGGCCAGCACGGCCGCCTCGTACGGACTGACCGCCCGGGCGAACAGGTGCAGCTCGTCCACCATGCCGTCCTTGAACCCGCGGTCCCGGAACCGCTGGCCGAGAGTCAGCCGGTCTTCGCCACCACGGTTGATGTCCTTGGTCAGCGCGTCGCGCACCACCTCGACCCCGGCCTCGCGGCCGTTGACATAAAGCTTCAGGCCGGCGGCGCGGCTTGAGCCGTCGTAACTCCAGACGACGTGAGTCCAGGCGTCGACCGGCAGCGGTTCGCGGGCGACCACACGCAGCGCGTTGCCGGGCCAGAAGTGGATGAGCGCGGCGCTCAGGCGGCCGTCCTCAATGAGCAATTCATAGCCATTGCTGGCGGCATCAGTCCATGCCTTGGAGCGGTGGAAAATGACCGCCCGCTCCATGACCGAAGGCGGTTTGATCCACAGCGCGAGCGAGAAGGCGTCGTCGCGGGTCCATTTCCCGCCCAGAGCGAAACTCACGTTGTTTTCGCCGCTGAGTTTCAGCGCCTGGCCGCGCACCCCGGGCACCAGCGCCACATCGTCCAAAACGCGTCCCGGCTCGGCTTCGTTGAGGGCATTGGCCACGGTGCCGTCGGTGAGCGCGTCGAATGAAAACCGCCCGATTTCTTCCGGCCAGACGCCCTCCCCGGGCGGGACCGCGGCGGCGCGCCACGCTTCGAAGGCGTCGCGGCGGCGGTTGCGTTCGAGGGTCAGTTCGGCTTCGGCGCGGGCGACCCGTGCCGCGGCCAGGGTGCGCGCCTGTTCCTGCTCCGGCGTCGCCAGACTGAGCGTCGGCGTGGGAACGGCGTCGGTGAAATGCGAGTACAGACCGCTTTCATCGATATTCTGGAAGTAGGCGAAGAGGGAGAAATAATCACGCTGGGTGACCGGGTCATACTTGTGGTCGTGGCATTTCGCGCAATTCAGGGTGAGCCCGAGAAATGCCATCCCGTAGGTCTCGACGCGGTCGGTGACATACTCGACGCGAAATTCCTCATTCACACTGCCGCCCTCGTTCGTCTGGCGGTGCAGGCGGTTGAAGGTGGTGGCCAGCTGCTGGTCGCGCGTCGCGTTCGGGAGCAGGTCCCCGGCCAGCTGCCACGTGATGAACCGGTCAAACGGCAGGTTTTCATTGAAGGCACCGATCACCCAGTCGCGCCATGGCCATACGTTCATAGCCACGTCGGATTGGTACCCGAACGTGTCGGCATACCGCGCCACATCGAGCCAGTCGGACGCCATCCGCTCGCCGAAGTGAGGCGAGGCGAGCAGCCGGTCCACCTCCGCGGCGACCACGGCCTGACGCCGCGCCGGATCGGCCGCAACCGATGCCATGGCCGATGCAAAAGCCTCCGCCTCGCCCGGCGTCGGCGGCAGGCCGGTCAGGTCAAAACTCAGACGGCGCAGCAGACGCGCGGGCGCCGCCACCGGCCGGAGCGTCAGCCCATCCTCCTGCAGCCGCGCCGTGACGAAGGCGTCGATCTCACGGCCGGTTTCATGACCATCAACCATGGGCCCCGCCGGCACCGGCGGCGCGACCACCGGCTGGAAGGCCCAATGCCCCTGGTACTCAGCCCCCTGGGCGATCCACTGCCGCAGCATCTCTTTTTCCTCCGCACTCAGGCTGAGATTCGTTTCCGGCGGGGGCATGACGTCGTCGGCATCATCGGAAAAAATCCGCCGCAGCACCTCGGAATCGTGCTCGCGGCCCGGGGCCAGCGCCTCCAGCGCGGCGTCGCGCGCGTCCAGCCGCAGATCCCCCTTGCGCTGGTTGGCATCGGTGCCGTGACAATAGAAGCAACGGTCCGACAGAATCGGTCGGATATCGCGGTTGAACTCGATGCGTTTTTCCGCCGCGGACACCACGCCAGTTCCCGGAAACAGGCCCGCCACCAGCACACCCGCCATGAGCCCGCGGCGGTTCCTGCATCCCACCACCACGGAAGACGAGGCTCCCCGCCATGCCGATCGATCCCGGGACATAAACGTGAGGAGCAACTGGCCAGGTTGAATCATTCGGGAAATTCACCTGACCCCAAAGCCGGGTCTATGCCGTAAAGTGTCGAATTTGTATCTATTTCGCTCGCCACTAGGGGATTTCAGTATCCATTACCCGCGCATCCCCGCATTCCCAGACCCTTATTGCCGGATTTTTCATGCCCCTCGCACGTGCCATCCGCAGCGGTTATGGAGACCCGCGCACCCCGCACGGGGTGGGCCTGGCGGAGGCGGCGCGGCCGGTCGGCGCGGCCTTTCTGCTGCATGAAGTCGGGTGGTTGCCGGCGGGCCTGATGTGGCGGTTTCCCCGGGTCTTGAGTCCGTTCTGGCGGCTGTACCACAACCCGCGGCCCGGCTGGCGCATCGTCCACCGCGGGCGTGCCTGGCCGCTGCAACCCGGGGAAATCCTGCTGATTCCCGAGGGCATGGTCTTCGATTGCGACGGGGAAGCCGGGGTGCCGCACCTGTGGATCCATTTCGGGCCGGGATCGCCGCTGCGCACGCCGCCGATTGAGCCGGTGGCGGTGCGTCTGACCCCGGCGCTGGCCGCCCTCACGCAACAGTTGATCAGGCGGCTGGAAGCCGGCGACGCGCCCGTGGTTCTCGGTCATACGGCCAGCGCGCTGCTCCACGAGACGATGGCCACACTGGATCCGTCGTCGCTCGCCACCCACCCGGAGAAACTGGCGGGGCTGCTCGCCCACGTCGACCGCGAGCCGGCGGCAGACTTGTCCAATGCCGCGCTGGCGCGTCGCTCCGGCCTTTCCGAGAGCGCTTTTATCCGGTGGTTTCACACCGCCACCGGCCTGACCCCGGCCGCGCATGTCCAGCGCCGCCGGATCAAGACGGCCGCCCACGCCCTGCTCACAACACCCCACAGCATCGACGCCATCGCGGCCGCCACCGGGTTCAAGAACCGCCATCATTTTTCCCGTGTTTTCAGCCGTCACTTCCACTGCGGCCCGGCAGCTTACCGGAAAAACCGGGGATGAACCGGAGCGGGGTTTCTCATTCGGAACGATCGAGCATTTGCCCGGGGCGCGCTCCCCGCCGACAGGTCTCCGGTGATCCGCCTTGAGAATGTCAGCAAGCGTTATGGCGACACCCTGGCGGTGGACGGCCTTTCGCTCCATGTGCCGCCGGGGGAATTGTTCGCCTGCCTGGGTCCCAACGGCGCCGGCAAAACAACCACCATCAAGATGCTCTGCGGGCTGCTGAAACCGTCCGTCGGCCGGGTCAGCGTGGGCGGGTTTGATCTGCAGACGCAGGGCGACCGGGCGCGCCAGCTCATCAGCTATGTGCCGGACCAGCCATTCATCTATGACAAGCTGACCGGGCGGGAATTTCTCGAGTTTATTGCCGGGCTCTACGGCATGGAGCCGGTTCACGCGGCGCGGCGGATGGACGAAGTGATCGCGATTTTCCATCTCGGGGAGTTTGTCGACGACCTGACCGAGCGTTATTCGCACGGCATGCGGCAGCGCACCGTTTTTGCCTCGGCGCTCCTGCACGAGCCGAAGCTGCTGATTGCCGACGAGCCGACGGTCGGGCTTGATCCGAAGAGCATCCGCGAACTCAAGCGGCTGCTGCGTCAGCTGGCTGATGGCGGCACCACGGTGTTCCTTTCCACCCACACTCTCGACATCGCGCAGGAGCTGGCCGACCGCATCGGGATCATCGATCGCGGTCGTCTGATCGGCTGCGGCACCCTCGACGAACTGCGGTCCGCCGCGGCCCACGACGGCAGCCTGGAGGAAGTCTTTCTGCGCCTCACCGAGACGGATCCATGCGCGTGAATTCCCAGACCCGGGCGTTCCGGCGCCTGCGATGGCGGCAGACGCGGAACCACGTGCGCTCGCTGTGGCGGGAGCACCCGCTGCGGCTGGCAACCCCCGTGGCCACCACCTCCGTGCTGGCTCTCATGGTCTTCGGCCTCAGCCTGGCCGGGTTCCACGAACTGGGGCGCCACCAGGCCCCGTTTTCCGATTCGCTGATCGCCGGGTTGTTCGAGGTGCTCTTTTCCGCGCTCGGCGGCATGCTCCTGCTCTCCACCGGCATCATTCTGTACGCCGGTCTTTTCACCAGCCCGGAAGCCCGGTTCCTGCTCACCTCCCCGGCCTCCGCCGCCCGTATCTTCGTGTCGAAATTCCAGGCCGCCGCCGCCTTCAGCTCGTTCGGCTTCGTGGTGCTCGGGTTCCCGATCCTCGTCGCTTACGGCCTGGTCGCCCGGGTCTCCGCATGGTACCTCGTGCTGCTGCCGGCCTTTCTGACCGGTTTCGCGCTTCTTCCGGCCGCCCTCTCATCAATCGCCTGTCTCCTGCTCATGAGCCTGCGCCCGCGCCACCGGCGGTCGTTCCTGATCGTGCTTGGCACCGTCCTGCTGGCCGTGATCGGATTCTGGCTCCACCGGGTGGGCGTCTCCACCCGGCACGCCATCACCGTCGCTCATCCCGACGCCCTGCGCGCCCTCGCCGGGCACTTCACGCTCGCCTCCCATCCGCTTCTGCCCGGCCGATGGATGACCGATGGCCTGCTCGCCGCCGCCCGCGGCGAAATCGTCCCGGCCGCCCGTGCTCTCGCCCTGCTCTGGGGCACCGGCCTGGTCGCCTGCGCCGCCGCCATCGCCCTCAGCACCCGCCTCTACCGCACCGCGTACGACCGCGCGTCCGACGGCCGCCGCCGGAAACACCGCATCAGCGGGCACTGGATCGACCGGGCCATGGCCGGGCTCGTCGGCTACCTCGACACCCCCACCCGCCTGCTTGTCGTCAAAGATTTCCGCAGTTTCCGCCGCGACCCCAGCCAGTGGGGACTGCTTGTTGTCTTCGCCCTCATGCTCGCCCTCGGCGCCGCCAATTTCCGGTCATTTACCACCCGCACCCCGCAAGGCGTGGATCTCTCGGTCATCGGCCTCGCCAATCTCGCCGGCACCGCCGTCCTTCTCTGCGCCGGACTCAGCCGCTTTGTCTTCCCCCTCATCTCCCTTGAAGGCCGGCGGTTCTGGATCCTCGGACTCATGCCGATCGGGCGTCGCCAGATCCTCGCCGGCACTTTCGCCTTCGCCGCCACCTGCTCGACCCTCGCCGGTTTGGCCATTGTGGTTGGCAGCGAATGCCTGCTCGGCCTGCCTCCGCTCGCCATCCTCATCCACGCTCTCACCATCACCAGCCTCGCCCTCGGGCTCAGCGGCCTGAATGTCGGCCTCGGCGCCTGCCTCGCCCAGTTCCGCGAAACGGACCCGTCCCGCATTGTCGTCGGCCCGGGCGGCACCATCAACATGGTCATCGGATTGCTCTTTCTCACCGTCACTCTCACCCTCATGGCGGGGCCGCTGCACGCCGCAACCGTGCTCCGCCACTGGCAGCACTCGCCGGCCACACCGCCGCCTCTCTGGATTTTCGCCGGTCTTCCCCTCGGGATTACCCTGTCCGGCCTCGCCGTTCTCCTTCCCTTGCGCCTCGGCCGCAAGGCCCTGGAACAGGCGGAATTCTGAGAAGGACTCCCGCGGAGGCGCGGGAAGGGACGGTTTCCCGCGGAGGCGCGGGGCCCGCAGAGGGGGGCTGAGACGCCGGAACTGCGGTCCCCGCAGCACGTGGCCGGACATCAATTGCCGCTCTGCGAGTAGGTGCGCAGGAAGAGCTGGATGTCGCTGACCGAGTTGATGAAGGCGTCCAGTCCGGCACGTTCGTCATGCATCAGGCTGTATCCCGGGATGACCAGTTTCCACTGGGTGTTCCAGACACTGCGGCCGACGAGACGGCCGGAGGTGAATTCCGCGGGCATCTGGTTGTAGAAGTAGGCGCCGTCATCGACGGCCCGGAACGCCTGATGTTTGCGCGGGATCCAGAACTGCTCGGCCAGACTGCCCTGCGGGGTGAACACCTGGAGCGAGCCGAACGGATTGCCCCCGATGTTGATGGGCAGCGGCAGGGCCTGGTCCTTGACGTCCCAGAACCGCGTCACCGGGGAGTCGCCCAGCACAGGAGACCGCATCCCATCGAGCCCGCACGGAATGAGATAGACGTAGGGCGTTGCGCTGAGTGTGTTCGGCTGTCCGGTGACCGGGGCTCCGGCACCCGGCGTTCCCTGCCGGTACGGGTCCATGCCGACGTAACCGTCGAAGACCACTCCGACCGAGGCGATTTTGGTCGCAAAAGCTGATTGAGTGAAGGTGTGATCGCCTCCGGCCAGCGGCCACCCGAAGAAGTTGTAGCCCGCCGCGATGGTGGTTGGGAAGGGGATCACGAGGCCCGGCACCGGGGTGTTGGAAGCCTTGACGAGGTTGGCGCAATGGTTGAGCACATCGGGATCATTGCGCAGATCGCTGTGCAGCCGTTGCTGCAGGGCCTGTTTCCAGAGCGTGTCGTCATCCGTGCTGGCGGGATCATTTTTGATCCGGAAAAGCTCATGGCGCAGGGAGAACAGGGTTCCCGAGCGGTCCGGGTTGTTGATGCCGAGGCGCCCCTTGGCCACCGCATAATCATCCCGGAGAATGGCCAGCGCCGAGGCCAGCCCCGCATCGGCCCCGCCGGTGCGGATCGGCTCGGATCCCGCGAACTCGCCGAGACTGTAGGTGCCCAGAATATCTCCCAGCAACCCGCGCCCGGCCGAAGTGCCGAGCAGACCGGTTTCATAGTCATAGGCCTTGGCGGCCAGATACGAATACATCTGGGCCAGATTGAACAACGACTTGTACTGCTCGAGAAACTCGTGCCGCATGTCGCGGTACAACACATCGCCGTTGCGGTATTTCTCGATGACGGCGGCGGCGCGGCGACGGAATGATTCCCGATCGTTCTGGATCCGGTCCGCCTTCGCCAGCATCACGGAAACCCGCTCCAGAGCACCCTGCAGAGAGACGATTGCCGTCTCGACGTCATGCGACTGGTCCAGCAGATCGTAATAGAGCTTTTCGTACTCGACGATCATCCGCTTGAACCCGGCCTGGTACGCCAGATCCTCGAACAGGTCCTCCGCCTGCTGCATGAAGTCATCCGCTTCGTTTTCCAGACTGGCCGCCGCCAGATCCGAAGCCACCCCGCCCAGGTAAAGGCTCTGGGCCGCCAGCACCCCGCCGGCGAGCACACCGCTTTTGCCGGCAAACGCGAAGTCCCAGGTACTGTCAGGAAATCCTTCCGCCACCGCCGAAATCATGTTCAGGGTGAAATCTCCCATCACCGAAAGATAGGCGGACCGGACGGATGCGGCGCGGGCCGCCGCCGCCTTCCTGTTCGCCTGATCCTGCAGTCCGTCGGAGTCCGCTTTGTCCCGGAGGTAATCGTTCATGATTTCCGACACCATGGTGTAGCTGCGCGCAAAACGTTGATCGGTAGCCAGATAGATCCCGGCCGCTTTTTTCACCGCCGCCTCGGCGAGATAGACGTCGCGGAGCGCCTGCTGGATCTGGCCGGGCTCGGAGCGGGAGCCGCGACCGGAGGCAAACTGATAGACCGTCTGCGGGTCGACCCGGTAAGTCCGGGTGGTGTAACGGACGCTGCCTTCCGGGTCGGGCCGGAGCCGGAACCACGCTTCATCGGCCGTCCATGCGCTGAAGCCGGTGGTTTCCAGCGGTGTGCGCACCTCGATGTCGTACGCCTCGCTGAGGTCGATGAGCTGGGGCGGCGGATCGATGAAGAGGTAGTTGTAGAGGTCCGGTCCGGTGTAGCCCTGGGCGTAGACTTTGCCGGGGCCGATGTCGCCGGCGTAGGGCGTGCCCAGAAGGTCCTTGAGCTGATAGTCATAGGCCTTTTCCTGCTCGTTGACGCTGTGGATGTAGTCATCAAGCTCGCTGGTGGTGCCGCGCAGCGCCTGGTTCATCAGGGAGGCCTGGGTGAAGGCGTGCCGCGCGTTGACGGCGGCCCCGGTCGCCCGGCTCAGGATCTGTTCGAAATGGGTCCGTCCGGCGGCCAGTTCGGCACTGGAGATGTCGAAAGCCATGGCATCCGCCGGCAGCCCCAGGCTGTTCAGGTGGTCCTGGAAGCCGGTCACCAGGGTGACCGCGTGGTCGGATATCGTGACCAGCTCATCCAGCTCCGGCACCGTGGTGCGGTCGATCTTCCGGATCCCCTCGTTGGCCGACTGCGGCGGGAGCATGGCATTGGCCGAGATCCAGTTGAAATACGCCCCCTGACAGGTGCGCGACGCCCAGTCGTCCACCCCCCAATCGCGTTGAAGCCCGGTCGACGCATTCTGAGTCGGAGCCCCCGCGCTGTCGAGGTCGGCAAAGCTGGTCCAGCCGGTGTCCAGCGACGTCCGGTCCGCCCGCGCGGTGAAATCGAGGACCTCGTAACCAGTCCGGGCGAGGGCGGCGGCGGCGGCGGCGAATTTGCGTTCATCGTAGTAGTCGACTGAGACCGGCTGGCCGGCCACATCGACGGTTTCGCTTTGCGGCACCCACGTGAAGAAATCATTGGTGAGCAGTTTGTAGTATCCGGTGAGGGCGGTCAGGTAGTGGCCGTAGGCGTCGCCATGCCCCTGGGGGAACAGGCGGGCGGCATCATCGGCATCAAGGTCGCCATCGGCCTGCGGATCATCGGATTTCTCGAAGATCTGGTAGTTCATGGCGTAGGTGGCCTCGCCCGAGCGGACGCCCCCGGTGTAGTTCCAGTAGAGCCGGTTGTAGACCGGTCCGGTCGAGGTGCCGGGGGAGAGGAAATCGTCGCGCCCGCGGAGCAGGGCGAGGGTTTCTTCGAGCAGCGAGGCCGCCTGGCCTTCGAAGGCGAAGCGGGCGGAGCTGACGTCGGTGATCCCGGCGGCGGTATCGACCTGAAGGGTGGGATTCATGGCGTCGTCATACGCCTCGTTGCCCAGACTCATGTACAGGTCGTTGAGGTAGCCGGCGGCCAGCAGCAGCGTCTGGTTGACCCCGGGATCGTCATACCCGGCGTCGATGCTCTGGCGCTTGACCCGGTTGAGCACGGTCTCGTAAATCTCAATAAGCCCGAAATCATTGATGTTTTCGAGGTTCAGGGCGACGTCGCCTTCCCAGCGCCGTCCGGCCTGGGTGAGGATACTGACGTCGGTGCTGATCGGGTTGTTGAAGAGGTCGGTGACACGCTGGTCAAACGGATTGATGCCGTCGAGAACGCGTTTGACCCAGCTTTCGACCAGTTGCGGGGAGGTCCAGTCGCTCCATTCGGCCGGGACCATGCCCGATCCGGTTTTCGGCCGGTAGCGCACGGTGTGGAAAGTATCCTGGAAGATGAGCAGCGGGTTGCCGAGCGGGGAGGCGGCTTCACCGCCGAGCACCACGATATTCGCCAGGGTGGCACCGGCGGCACCGAGGTCGGCCCACTGGGCACCGGACACCACGAGGTCATTGCGCCGCTGGATCGACAGGCGCAGGTTTACGGCGGAGGCCGGGCTGGGCTGGCTGGCCGAGGAAGAATACAGAGCGACCTCAAGGCGGCTGGTGCCGGCGAGGCGCGCGGCGTCCACTTCGAACTGCAGCGGCAAGCCGTCGGGATCGAGGTTGGTGCGGGCGGTGGTGGGAGCCAGACCGGCGGGCGGCGCGAGGCCGGCCGGCAGGTTGTAGGCGAGTGCCGCCTGGTTGTTGATGTAGAGCACGAATCCTTCTTCCTGCCGCAAGGCGGCGGAGAGGATCGCCTTGCCGTTCGCGCTGCTTTGCGGCGGCAGGTCCGTTTTCAGCTTGAGGATCCTCCCCGGCAGGCCCTTGGACGGGTCGTGATCGGCGGTATTGATCTGGAGGCTGGTTCCGCTGTCACGTCCGACGACCACGGTGGCGGAATACGTCAGCGGACGGGTGGTGGAAGGCAGGGCGGACGGGTTGGTGAGGAGGTTCCATTCCGTGTCGGCCTGCCCGACCACCGTGGTCTGCTCAAATTCATAGATTGGTGGAGCCATTCCATTGACGGCGGCGGCGTAGCGCCAGGCGAACTCGTAGTTAGCGGGCTCGGCGGCGAAGTCGCCGGAGTGGCGCAAGGTCACTTGTTCATCAAGCGGATTGGAGGCGGGGATCGCCTTGAGGTCGCCCCGATAGAGCTCGTCGACCACTTTGAAGACGTGGACACTGATCGGCTCGCCCTTGGCCGTGAAGGCTTCGCCGTCCTGCACCAGCAGGCTGACGTAGCCGACGGCCTGTCCGGTCGCGGTCACCGCATAGGAATCGACCGCGGTATCGGCATCCTGCGGCACCGGCAGCTCGGA
>JALRGF010000460.1 GCA_023253495.1 Verrucomicrobiales bacterium | reverse complement strand
CGGCCTTCTGCCAGGCCTCCTGCTCGCGTGGATCGATCGTGCCGGGATCGGCCGGCGGCGGCCAGTTCGTCGAGGCTGGCGGGCAGGCGGCCTTGATTGGCGTCGGCGTGGGCTTTGAGGGCGGCGGCGATGTCGATGGCGTGGGTGGACGCCTGAGTCATGGTGGGGATGGCGCCGAAGATTTCCTTCATTTCGGGCATTTCGGCGAGCTTCCGGCCGCCGGAGACCATGAATCCGACAGCTCCGACGACGGTCAGCAGCAGGGCGAGGATGATGCCGAGGATGGCGAGGCCGCGGCCCTTGAGTTGGCCGTTGGATTTGCCGATGTTGGCGAGGGCCACGATGCCGCAGATGACTGCGGGCAGCGCGGTGAAGCATGAGCAGAACAGACTGAGGGCGCCGAGGATGACACTGGCCACGGCGGCCCGGGAGGTTTTTGCCGGGGCGGCCCACGCTGGTGTCCCGGCGGGGAATCCGCCGGGTGGAAAAGGTGGCGGCGGCGGCGGTGGTGGCGGCGGAGGCGGCGGCGTGTCAGAGGTCATCGCGTTCGATGTAAACCCAATGAGACAGGAACGGCAAGCCCCGATGCCCGGAGCGATCTTTTCTTGCTTCGCGGGATGGTGGGCGGCATGCTCGGGCGGTGCTTGAGGAAATCAAAGAGCGGTTCAACGCGTTCATCATGACCAAGGGGCTGCGGCGGACGCGGCAGCGCGAGGTCATTGTGGAAGCGGCGTTCGGGACCAAGGAGCATTACACGGCGGAGGAGCTGTGGGAGATGGCGCGCAAGCTTGACCGGACGGCGTCGCGGGCGACGGTTTACCGGACGCTGGCCTTGCTGGTCGAGTGCGGGTTGCTGCGCGAGATTGATCTGGGGAAGGATGTGGTGTGTTATGATCCGAATTTTCTGGAGAGCCCTGACCACAACCATCTGATCTGTCTGGATTGTGAAAAGGTGGTGGAATTTGACGATCCGCACATTTCGGTGCTGGAAGATTGTATTTCGAGGCGCTTGGGGTTCACGCCCACGCTCAAGGCGATCCGGATCGAGGCCCGGTGTGACGAGTGGCAGCGGAGCGGCGCCTGCCGGCAACGGAAAAAGAATGAATTCTGAGATGCGGCGGCGGCTGATTTTCCGGGCGCCCGGCGCGGCCTGCGGCGCGTTTCCCTCCATGACCCGACCTGATGATGTTTGGCTTCAGTGAATACTCCGAAGAAGGGCGCCCGTGGTTTCACGTCGGCAAGGTGCCGGTGACCAGCACGGTGCTGCTGGTCGGCGTGTTCACGCTCTCGATGGTGCTGGTGGCCGTGCTCAAAGGGGCCGGGGCGGACCGGCTCCTTTGGGCGCTGCCGCTGGTCACGCCGGCGGTCTGGCACGGACAGGTCTGGCGGCTGCTGACGTGGCCGCTGGTCAACGTGCCTTCAATCTGGTTCGTGCTGTCGATGCTGATGCTTTACTGGTTCGGCCGGGAGGTCGAGCGGGTGCTGGGGCGGGTCGGGTTGCTCCGGTTTGCCGGTGGGGTGGCGGCGGCGCTGGTGCTGGTGACGCTGGTGTTGCCGGGCGGCACGCTGGCCGGATCGGATCTGCTCGGATTCGGCATTTTCCTGGCTTTTGCCATCATGCATCCCGGGGTGCCGACGATTCTGTTCGGTTTGCCGATGAAGTGGGTCGCGTTGATCCTGATCGGCATTCAGGCGCTGCAATGTCTGGCGATCCGGAACTGGGCGGGCCTCGTTCAGCTGGCCACGTTGTGCGCGGCCAGTGCGGTTGCCTTGAAGGCCATGGGATCCGCTTCCACGCTGCCTTGGTTGCGGATTCCGGTCGTCCGGATCCGGCGCCGGCCGGCCTCACCGGCGGGGCCGGGAGGGGGGTGGCGTCAGGAGCGTCGGGATCGTCCGGCGGGGGCGGGGCCGCGTGAATTTGTCTCACCGGAACCGGAGATCGACCGGTTGCTCGACAAAGTGGCGGCGCACGGGTTGCACAGTCTGACGGATGCGGAGCGCCGGGTGCTGGCGGAAGCGAGCGAGCGGTACCAGCGGCGGAAGTGAAGGAGGATGGATGAAGGATGGAGCAGGAGGGAAGGGATGAGTTATTTTGACGCTTCTGGTGGGCGGGGCGTGTTCCGGGAGCGTTCCGCTTTGGTGCGGGCGAGCTGGTAGGACCGTCGGAACTGGGCGCCCAAGGTGCGGGCGAGTTTGACCTGGATGAGTTTGTCGTTGGAGGCGAGCAGAGTGGTGATGCCTTCGGGGTCGGAGGCGAGCTGGCCCATGGCCCCGAATTCCTCGACGGCGGGCGGGGGGAAATCGGAGGCGATGAGGTGTTTCCAGGTCTGGGTGAGTTCCTGATGGGTGTCGATGCACATGACGCGCACGCCGAGGCGGAGGGCGTTGAAGCGGTTGGCGGTCCAGGCCGGGACGTAGGTGAATTCGGTGGCGTGGTCGTACGGGCGGACGTCCGGGTCGGCGAAGTGGGCGAGGCGCTCGGTTGTATACATGTCTTTGCGGACCGGCAGGCGGCGCAGGCTGCGGCGGCGCGGGCCATCCGGGGTGCCGGGGCGGTAGTTCCAGAGCGCCTGGCCGTCGGGGGAGAGGACGAATTCGAGGAAAGCGTGGGCGGCGGCCGGGTTGGGGGCGCCGCGGAAGAGGGCGATGGCGTCGACACCGGTGGAGGTGCCGCCGGCCGGGGTGATGAACTGGACGCGGGAGTGTCCGTGGTGGTCGCGGAGGCGTTCGTTCCAGGTGCGACCGTAGAAATCGATGCACATGCCGGCGGCGGCGACCCCCTGGGCGACGTCCTGGGGGACTTTGGTGGAGGAGTCGGTGAAGTAGCGGGCGTTGGCGCCGATGCGCTGGAGGAGCTGCAGGCCATTGGTCCACCCTTGGCGGAGGGCGGCGGCTTCGGTGGCTTCGCGCAGTTTCGGCGGGGAGCGTTCGATGCGCGGGGCGGCGGCTTCGAGCGCTTGCCGCATTTTCTGCTGCACGATCATTTCGAAAGCTTTGACGATGGAGCCGCTTTTGGACGGGTCGGCGACGGCGATCTGGCCGTAGTAGCGCGGGTCGGCGAGGTCGTCCCAGGATGTGGGCGGAGGCAGGCCGAGGCGGGCGACAGCATCGGTGTTGTAGACGATGCCGAAGCTGGAGAGGCAGGTGCCGATCCAGGTCAGGCCGGGGTCGCGGTACGGCTCGCCGCCGACGCTTTCGGGGACGACGGCGTCGGTAAACCATTCCGGGTGTTCTTTCTGCAGGGCGGCGAGGCCGTAGCGCCCGCTGGCGTCGGCGGCCACGAGGGTGCCGATTTTGCGCTGGCGTTCGAAGTCGTAGGTGCCGCCGCCGAAGAAGAGGTCGATCCCGATGCCGACGGAGGAGGCGAGGAAGGCGGCGCGGGCTTCCTCGTCCGGGGTGGCGGGGGTTGGGTTGTCGGAGGCGCGGTTGAGGGTGGTGTCGGCGAAGGCGCGGCCGAAGCTGTCCTGCCACGGGCGGGCGGCGGACTTTTTCCAGTGGTTCTCGAAGGCGGCGTGGAATTCCGAATGGATGACCTTGACGATTTCGCTGGTCCCGCCGGGGGTGCGCCAGTCGAGGCGCACGGTGCGGCCGGTCCGGTCAAGGTACCATTTCCGGAAGGCCTCGGTGAATTCGCGGCGGATGGTTTCGTTGTGGGGGGTGAGGATGGTGAGCCGGTCGTCGGCGTGGCCGAAGGCGGCGGCGGTGCGTTCGTCCGAGCGCAGCAGGAACGGGAGGACGAGGGTGAGGGCCAGAGCCAGGCCGAGGGCGGCGAAGACGCGGCGTTCGCGGCGGGTGGTGGGCAGGGGCAGGCTGGCGCGGAGCGTCCGCAGGGTGTCGACCAGCGCGAGCGGCAGGGTGTCCGCCAATCGCCCGGCGGGGGGGGATGGGGTGTCGCCCGCCGGCGTGGCGGACGGGGATTCACCGGACAGGCGGCGGCCGGAGCCGGGGCGCTCGGGATCGGGATCGGGTGCTGAAGCGGGCGACGCCATGGCGGTCGGGGGCGGTGGGGGCGGTCCGGATTAGTGGCCGCGGAGCATGACGACGTCCTCGTCATTGACCACGGCGTGGCAGGTACGCTCGTCGGTCGGGTGCAGGACGTGCGGGTTGGCTTCGGAGAGCCGGATCTGGCCGGCGGCCGGGCTGTCGAGCTCGTACTGCGCGGAGTCGCCGAGGTAGATGGCGCGGGTGAACCGGCCGCTGACGCAGTTCTTATATTCCGGGTAGATTTCCAGGCGCCATGATTCCGGGCGGATGGACAGGGTGACCGGGTCGCCGGGCTGGGGGAGCCAGGAGTTGTCGGTGGCGCGTCCCCAGAACAATCCGCTGGGTGTCTGGACGGCCCAGAGGTGGGGGCGGCTGGTTTCGCGGATGATTTCGCCGCGGATGAAATTCGTTTCGCCCATGAAGCCGGCGACGAATGGCGAGAGCGGGTCGCGGTACATTTCCTGGGGGGTGCCGACCTGGAGCAGGCGGCCTTCGTCCATGACGGCGAAGCGGTCGGCGACGGAGAGGGCTTCTTTCTGGTCGTGGGTGACGTAGACGGCGGTGAGACCGGAGGTTTTGACGAGGCGGCGGATTTCCTCGCGCATTTCGCCGCGCAGTTTGGTATCGAGGTTGGAAAGTGGTTCGTCGAGCAGGAGGATGTCCGGTTGGACGACGAGGGCGCGGGCGAGGGCGACGCGTTGCTGCTGGCCGCCGGAGAGCTGGGTGATTTTGCGTGGCCCGTAGTCGGCCATTTTGACCATGTCGAGGGCGGCGCGGACGCGGTCGTCGATTTCCTGAGCCGGCACGCGGCGTTCCTCGAGGCCGAAGGCGACGTTGTCTTCGACGGTGAGGTGGGGCCAGAGGGCGTAGCTCTGGAACATCATGGCGGTATTCCGGAGGTGCGGCGGGGTGCGGGTGACGTCGCGGTCTCCGAAGTGGATCTGGCCGGTGTCCGGGGTGTAGAAACCGGCGAGGTGTCGCAGCAGGGTGGTTTTGCCGCAGCCGCTGGGGCCGAGCAGGAAGAACAATTCGCCCGGCTCAATGCGCAGGGTGACGTCGCGCAGGGCGGTCACGCTGCCGAATGATTTCGACACCCCGCTGACAGTGATGGGAACCGGGCTCATACAATCAGGACTGGGAAGGCCGGACTGACTACCGGCAGGCCCGGCATTTGGCAAGGAGGCAGTTGAGGTGGATGCGGGCGGGAGCGGGCGGGAGGGTGGCCGGCGGTTTTCGGGTGGTTGGCGGGGCGGGCGGGGGGATCCGGCTGCGGGGGTGCCGGGGCGGGATTGGCGGGGCCGGCCGGCGTTCAGTCACCTTGTGACGAACCCGGCGTTGACCCAGTTGGCAAAGTCCTCGCGGGATCCGTTGCCGGCGTCCATGGCGATCAGGCTGATCCGCCTGGCTCCGGAGGGTATGGGCACGTCGAAGCGCCACGCCGGTGACAGCACGCGCATGACCGGGCTGGCGGCCGCCTCCCGGCCGTCGATGAACACCTTGAAGACGACGCTGGGGTGCTGGGCGAGGTTGGATCCGTTGCTGATGGAGATGAGGTTTTCGTCGGCGCCGGCGAGGGCGACGAAGCGGCGGTAATCCGGACGGATATCGTACATGAGGGCGCAGGGGGCATGGACGCCCATGCCCCGGGAATATGACTGCCGGTTGATTTTCAGGGGTTGACCGAGGTTGGCAGTATCCTTTTGCGGGGGGCGGGTGAAACCGGAGTGGCGGGTTTCGCCGCCGTAGGTGTGGCCGAAGCCGGTGTTGCGGAGGGGGGTGAGGTCGCCGATGAAGACATCCGGATCCGGCGGCATGGGAGCGAGGCGGACGAACGATCCTTCGGACTCGAGGCAGACCGGACGGCCGTTGCGGAAAGCGGAGGCGCGCAGGTGGGTGGTGTCGGTGACCACAAGCGGTCCGATGTAGAGGTTAGACCCTTGGGAGGGTTTGGATCCGTCGAGGGTGTAGCGGATTTCGCTGCCGGGGTTGAGCGGGGCGGAGAGGGTGACGGTGACGGGTTCCTCGAAGAGATGGGGGCGCATGGGCGTGCCCCAGGGAGCCACCCGCACGGGGTCGAGCACCCAGGAGTCGTCCCATTTTCCGAGGCGCGTCAGTTCCTGCTGGAAGTGGATGGTGGGGGCGAGGTGTTTTTCGAAGTGTTCGACCACCTGGTCCGTATTGAGGTCCGGGGTGAAGCCGCGGGACGGGTCGTAGCCCGGGTGGGCGTCGGTCATGTCGCGGGCGAGCACGCAGCGCAGGCCGGCTTCCTTCATGGCGCGCAGGCCCATCGGCTTGCCGAGCAGGCAGACCTGGGTGTGGAACCCGACGTAGATGAGGTGAGTCAGTCCGCGTTGCCGGCAGATCGAGTAGACTTCGGTGCGGGTGTCGGGCATCAGGTCATTCTTTCCGATGTGCAGATCCGGGTGCATGCCATCCCATCCGTAGTTTCCCGCGCATCGTTCCCGTCCGCAGGCGCAGCCGCCGGCGTCCGGCACCGGCGGGCAGGAGGCATCGGCCACTTTGGGCACCGCGATTTCCGGCAGCGCGAAGACCGCCTCGCGCTGAGGGAAGCCGGCGTAATTCTCGACGACGTCGCTGGGGCAGAGCATGACCGTCATGCCGAGGGCGCGGGCGGCCTCGAGGGCCTTGTCGATTCGTGGCACGAAGGCGTCGACGCGCATGGTTGCGGTCTTGCACCAGTGGTAATTCCAGACATCGACGGCGATGACGCCGACCTTGGCGGGATCGACCTCCTCTTTCTCCAGGATGGTTGCGCCCGTTACCGGATCTCGACGTTGCAGCTCCAGAGAGAGACCGCGCGCGAAGGTGGGTATGAGGACGAGAGCGAGCGACAGGCCGATGGCAAGGCGGCGCGGCATGACTGAAAAGGTCTGATTCATTGGCATGGCGGTGGTTGGTGGATCCAGGACGGGTTCCATGGCGGCTTGAGCGGGCTTCAGACCGCGTCCGGGATGCGGTAATTCTTCCGGTAGGCCGGCTTGAGCAGCGCGTTGGCTTCCTCGCTGTTGGTGAACCGTTCCGTGGCGCCATCGAACATCAGCTGTTTCCGGCCGACGCGGTACGAGGAGTTGGCGAGGTGGACGAGGCAGGCGCTGTGATGAGCCTGCTCGATGTCGGCATTCGGCCGGTTCCGCGTGCGCACGCACTCGATGAAGTTCGGCTGATGCCATTTGTCAGGGAAAAATCCCTTGTCCTGGTCGATGACCTTGCCGCCCTCGACCGCGACCTGCCAGCCGCAGCCATGACGCCCGAGGTACATGAGCGCCCTGGTGCCGTAGATCTCGATGCGGGTGGCGGAGGTTGGCCAGTGCGGCCACTGGCTGCCATAGCGGACCTCGCCCGGGAACTTCCGCATGTAACCTGTGGCATTGCCGCTCTCGCAGGTCATGGTGAAATCGCCGTAGTCAAACGAGATGGACTGGAATTCGGGCACCTCGCGCTGTGATTGGAAGGCGTGGTTGCCGCCGAGGCACAGGGCGGAACCGGGGTGGGGCGGGTCGCCGAGCACCATGCGGGCCAGATCCAGCTGGTGGCTGGCGTCGTCCGCGAGGGTGCCTCCCTTGTAATCCCACCACGGATGCCAGTCGAGATGGCGGCCCGGGTTGTAGGGCACCTCTGGTGCCGGTCCGAGCCAGGCGTCCCAGTCGAGACCTTCGGGCGGAGGGCCGTCGGGCCGCGGCTCCCATTTCGAGCCGTCGAGCATGTTGTAAACCTTGACGTGCACGATGCGCCCGAGTTTTCCGCTGGCGATGTAGTCCCGCGCCGACGCGGCATACGGACCGCTGCGGTTCTGGAACCCGACTTGCACGATGCGCTGGTACTTGCGTGCGGCCTCGATCATTTTCCGCCCTTCCCAGATGGAATTTGAAGGGTTTTTCTCCACGTAAACGTCCTTGCCTGCCTGGCAGGCCCAGACGGTGGCCAGAGCGTGCCAGTGTTCCGGGGTGGCGATGACTACGGCCTTCACCTCGGGGTCATCAAGTGCGACGCGCATGTCGGAGATGCGCCTGGGGGGCCGCGGCTGCACCTTTGCCAACTCCCCGATCAGGCCGGCCCCGCGATCCTTCCAGATGTCGCAGACGTATTTGAATTTGACTCCGGGCAGCTGGGCCATGGCCATGGCATGCGCCGAGCCGCGTCCGCCGGCACCGATGAGTGCCAGCACGACCGGATCGGGCGGAGTCTGAGCGTGGAGCCGGCGGGAAGAACCGGCCAGGGCGGCCCCGGCGGCCAGACTGGCGGCAGTCTGGCCGGAGGATTCAAGAAAGCGCCGGCGGGTGAAGGGATGATTGGACATGGTCGTGTGACGATCGGGCGGCGGTCAGGTCAATGCACGGTCATGCCGCCGTTGACATGGAGGTTCTGGCCGGTGACGAAGGAGGCGGAGTCGGAGGCGAGGAAAACGACGGCTCCCGCAAGGTCCTGGGGCAGCCCCCAGCGGTCAGCCGGGATGAGGGCGCGGTAGCCGTCCTTTTCCTCCTTGGGGTCGTTGGCGTGGCGCTCGACCGGGATCCATCCCGGACAGATCATGTTGACGGTGATGCCCCAGCCGGCGACTTCGGTGGCCAGTCCGCGGTGGAAGCCATTCTGGCCGCCCTTGGCGGCGACGTAGGCGGTGAAGTTGGGCACGCCGCGGGCGACGACCTCGGAGCCGATGTTGATGATGCGGCCCCAGTGCTGGAGTTTCATGTGCGGGAGGCATGCCTTGCTGAGAAGGACCGGGCTTTTCACGAAGAAGTCGAGCATCTGCTGGTAGAACGCCCAGTCGTAGGCCTCAATCGGTTTGTGCGGCTGATCCGGGGTGGCGTTGACGACGAGGATGTCGACCGGTCCGAGGCTGGCGGCGATATCGGCGATGAGACGTGGCACGTCGGATTCGCTGGTGACGTCGCCGCGGGCGAGCATGCCCTCGCCGCCGGCGGCCCGGAATTCGGCGAAGGCGGCCTCGGCGCGCGCGGTATTGTGGTGGTAGTTGAGGGCGACCCTGGCGCCGGCGCGGCCGAGAGCGATGGCCATGGCCTTGCCCAGACCGGTGCTGCTGCCGGTGACCAGGGCGACGCGCCCGTCAAGGGAGAATGGAGTCAAGTCAGGGGTCGGCACGGGATGCGGCGAAGGGGGTGGTGGCTGAAGGGGGTTTCGGTGGAGGGTGGGCGATGCGGGGGCGGATGGAGACCGGTGGTCGCGCCGCGGCGGTCTGCTCAGGCGAGCACGCCATTGATGATTTCGCCTTCGACGTTGGTCAGGCGTCGGTCGATGCCGTTGTGATAGAACGTGAGCCGGGTGTGGTCGAGGCCGAGGAGGTGCAGGATGGTGGCGTGGAAATCCGGGATGGTGACGGTATTTTCACCCACGGCGTAGCCGATGTCGTCGGAGCTGCCGTAGGTGGTTCCGTTTTTCACGCCGGCTCCGGCCATGAACGAGGTGAAGACGGCGGGGTGGTGGTCGCGGCCGGTGGAGCCGACGCCCTGGGTGACCGGGCTGCGGCCGAACTCGGTGTTCCAGACAAAGAGTGTGTCCTCGAGCAGGCCGCG
>JALRGF010000396.1 GCA_023253495.1 Verrucomicrobiales bacterium | reverse complement strand
CTGATTTTCATCAGCCACGACGTGCATTTCATCCGCGCGATGGCCACCAGCGTGCTGCACATCGGGGCCGGCGTGCTGACGCCGTATGCCGGCGACTATCAGTATTACCTGGAAAAAACCAGGGCGGCCAATGCGCGGTCGGCGCTGACTTCGGGGGAAAAGCTGACCGACTCGCGGCCCGAGGGGGCGGCGGGCGGCGGCGGCGGCAAAGTCAAGTTGTTCAAGACCCGCGAGGAGAAGCGCGCCGAGGCGCTGGCACGCGAGGCGCAGGCGAAGGCGCGACGCGAGCTGGAAAAAAAGGTGGCCCAGGCGGAAGCGGCCATTGCTGCGGCCGAGCAGAAGCTGCGCGAGCTGACGATCGAGCTGGAGAAGCCCGAGACCTATGCGGACGGGGCGCGGGCGATCCGGCTCAACCGTGACGTGATGGCGGTGCAGGAGGACATCGGACGCCTGACCGAGCTCTGGGAACAGGCGTTGGCGCGGGTCGAGGCCGAAACCGCGGGCGCGGCCGGCTGATAGAGGATCCTTATCCGCCCACGATCACGACCTGGGCGATGGCGTGGCTGCGGGTGTGCGAGAGGCTGAGGTGGATGCCGGTCACGCCGCGACCGGCGGCGGTGGCGGCGGCGGCACCGTGGAGCACGATGCCCGGGCGGCCGGTGTCCTCGCTGACCACCTCGATATCGGGAAAGGCCATGGCGGCGCCGATGCCGGTGCCGAACGCCTTGGCCACCGCCTCCTTGGCGGCGAAGCGGGCCGCCAGGCGCTCGTGCCGGACACCGCAGAAAGCGATTTCGCGCTCGGTGAAAATGCGCCGGAGAAACGGCAGGCCGTGGCGCCCGATGGCTTCGCTGATCCGCTCCACTTCCACGAGGTCGACGCCGATGCCGAGGATGTTCATGGGCGGGGGTGCGGAAAAGCGGTGGGGAAAGGCGGTGGCGGCGGCGGTGGCGGCGGCGGTGGCGGCGGCGGTGGCGGCGGCGGGGGCGGCGGAGGCGTGCCGCGCGCGGCCGGCCGGCCGTCAGGCGACCTCGTGTGGTTCCGGGGCGGACGGGTAGCGGTTCATGAGGTCGCGCATTTCCGCCACGGCGGCGGTCAGGCCGATGCTCAGGGCGCGGCAGACGAGGTGGTGGCCGATGTTCAGCTCGTGGAGGTGGGGCACGGCGAAGAGTTCGCCGAGATTGCGGGTGGTGATACCGTGGCCGGCGTTGACGACCAGGCCGGCGGCGTGGGCGGCGTGGGCGCCGGCAACGAGTTTTTCGATTTCCTGAGCGCGGGCCGGGCCGTGGGCATTGGCGAAGGATCCGGTATGGAGTTCGACCATTTCCGCGCCGGTGCGGGCGGCGGCGGCGATCTGCCGCGCGTCGGGGTCGATGAACAGACTGACCTTGATGCCAACGGCCTGGCAGCGGCGGGTGGTGGCGGTGACCAGCGATTCCTGTCCGGCGACGTCGAGGCCGCCTTCGGTGGTGACTTCCTGGCGGTGTTCCGGGACGAGGCAGACCGAGTACGGCCGGACCTCGAGGGCGATGGCGATGATTTCTTCGGTCAGGCCCATTTCCAGGTTGATGCGGGTGTCGAGGGCATCGCGGAGCCGCCGCACATCGGCGTCCTGAATGTGCCGCCGGTCCTGGCGCAGGTGAATGGTGATCTGGTCGGCCCCGCCGGTTTCCGCCTCGCGGCACGCCTGGAGCACGTCGGGTTCGGCATTCGGGAGGTGCCGCAGGTCGCGGTAGCGCACCTCGCGGAGGGTGGCCACGTGGTCGATATTGACGCCGAGTTGCAGACGGGACATGGGGGCGGGGTGGTGGAGCGGGGAAATGCGGATAGGGCCGGGCTGGCCGGGGATCACCCGCGCTCACGGATGGACACGGATGCGCGCGAGGGAAAGGGCGAATGTGAGCGGGGGCGGGAAAACCCGAGGGTCATTGCTTCGGGGGAGGCGGGGCGACCGGTGATGCGCCTTTGACCTTGCGGGGGCCCGGGGCATGCTGCCATTTGCGCCGCGGTCTGGCGCTGCAGCGGGCGCCGGCCGATTTTCTCCATGCTGACCAAGCGCATCATTCCATGTCTGGATGTCACTTTCCGCGACGGCGCGAGCCGGGTGGTGAAGGGGACGCAATTTGTCGATCTGCGCGATGCCGGCGACCCGGTCGAGTGCGCGATAGCGTACAACCGCCAGGGGGCGGACGAGCTGGTTTTCCTGGATATCACGGCGAGCAGTGATGCGCGGCGGAGCATGGTCGAGGTGGTGGCGCGCACGGCCGAGCAGTGTTTCATGCCGCTGACGGTGGGGGGCGGGCTGCGCACGGTGGGCGACATGCGCACGATGCTGCTGGCCGGGGCGGACAAAGTCTCGTTGAACACGGCGGCGATCCGCGAGCCCGATCTGGTCAATGCCGGCAGCGAGGCGTTCGGGGCGCAGTGCATCGTGGTGGCCATCGATGCCAAGCGGAACCCGGATGGCCGGAGCTGGAATGTGTACACGCGCGGCGGCCGCGACCGCGAGGACCTCGATGCGGTGGCGTGGGCGGTGGAGGTGGCGCGGCGGGGGGCCGGGGAGATTCTGCTCACGAGCATGGATGCCGATGGCACGAAGGACGGGTATGATCTGGCGCTCACCCGCACGGTCAGCGAGGCGGTGGGCATCCCGGTGATTGCCAGCGGCGGGGCGGGCACACTGGAGCATCTGGCGGCGGTGCTCGGGCCCGAGGGGAAGGCGGACGCGGTGCTCGCGGCGAGCATTTTCCACTTCGGCCAGCACACCATTGCCGAGGCGAAAGAATATCTTGCCGCCCGCGGGGTGCCGGTGCGGTTGATGGCGGAAACGAAGTGAAGCGCGAGGCCGGCCGTCCGGGGCCTTCGGAAAACGGATCGGGGAGCGGGTGTTACGCGAGCGGTCGCGGCGCGGCGGGCGGGGGGACCGGTCGTCCGCGCGCGGATGTGGCGTCAGGATGGGCGGCCGCCGGAGGCTTCCTGCTTGCGGAGTTCCTCGCGGGCGAGGCGGGTCAGGTAGGCGACGAAGTCGGGGTCCTCGCCTTCGAGCAATTTCGGCAGCCGCCGGCGGAAGTCGTGCCGCCGGCACCATCCGCGCATGAAGTCCTCCCAGCTGGCCCAGAGCCGCTGGCTCTGGCGGGTCATTTCCTCCTCGTACACGAGGATGTACGCGCGTTCGAAGAGGGCGGTGAGGATCTCGAAGAGGACTTCCTTGCGTTCCAGCTGTTCCGGGGTG
>JALRGF010000310.1 GCA_023253495.1 Verrucomicrobiales bacterium | reverse complement strand
CTGCTCGCCAGCCTGCCGCCGCAATCCGTCGTCGTGCGCAGCATCCCGATCAAGGTGGTCGATGAGTCGCTGGAAATCGTCATTTTCGCCAATGGCGAGGTCAAACCGCAGGAGGTGGCAGCCCCACCCGCTGTCACACCGGCCGACGCTGAGGCGACAGATGCCGACTCGGGTTCCCCCGATGCCCCCGATGCCCCGGAAGCGGGCGCCCCGGAGACCGCACCGCCATTCCCCGGAGCCCCGGAACCACCGAACCCGCCGGAACGCTGAGCAGACGGGCGCCAGGCCCCGTCTCCCCCACCGATGTCCGTCCCATCCACGCTCGGCCTCATCGCCGGCAACGGCCAGTACCCGCTCACCGTGATCCGCGCCGCCAGAAAGGCGGGCGTCTCCCGCATCGTCGTCGCCGCCTTCCACAACGAAACCGACCCGGCCGTGGCCGCCGAAGCGGAAGTCGTCGAGTGGCTGCGGGTCGGCCAACTCGGCCGCCTCATCGCATTCTTCCGGCGCGCCGGCGTGACCGACGCCATGATGGCCGGCCAGATCGCCCCACGGAACCTCTTTGACCTCCGCCCGGACCTGCGCGCCCTGCTCCTGCTCGGCAAACTCAAGCGGCGGCACGCCGAAAGCATCTTCGGAGCCATCGCCGACGAACTGGCCAAAGACAGCATCACCCTGCTGCCCGCCACCACGTTTCTCGACGACCTGCTGCCCGCCCCCGGCCCCGTCTGCGGCCCGGCACCCACCTCCCGTCAGCAGGCCGACGTCGCTTTCGGCTTCCGCATCGCCAAGGAAATGAGCCGCCTCGACATCGGTCAGTCGGTGGTCGTCAAATGCGGCACCGTCCTCGCCGTCGAGGCGTTCGAGGGCACCGACGAATGCCTCAAACGCGGCGGCGCCCTCGGCAAGGGCGGGGCCACCCTGGCCAAGGTCAGCAAACCGGGTCAGGACTTCCGCTTCGACGTGCCGGTGGTCGGTCCGCGCACCATCCGCCACGCCGCCGAGGCCGGCATCAGCGTGGTCGCCGTGGAAGCCCGGTCCACCCTGCTGCTCGGTCTCGACGAAATGCGCGCCCTCTGCGACCAGTACCGCATCAGCCTGGTCGCCACCGCCGGCGGGGAGCCTGAAGCCCGGTGAGATCCCCCCGCCGACAAATAAGGTTGTGCGCGCGCGGATCAGCGGTCGTAAGTCAACCACACCATGCAACAGGTCAAGGACACCCAGCGCGCCACCGTCAGGCTCGGCTTCGACGGTCGCGTGCACAAAACGTTCCGCGGCCCGGATGCGGAAAAACGCTTCGCCAACGAAGTGCGCGTCCTCCAGCACCTCGAGAAACGCGGCTGCCCGTTCGTGCCACGCCTGCTCGAGGCCGATCCGGCCGAACTCAAAATGATCACCACCAACTGCGGCCAGCGCGTCACCCAGCTCAGCGAGTCGCGCCTCAAGGAGTTGTTCGCGGAACTGGAAACCTACGGCGTGCGCCACGACGACCCGTACCTGCGCAACGTTACCTACCGGCCGGGCGACGGGCGATTCTGCCTGATTGATTTTGAATTCGCCACCATCCTCGGTGAGGATCCCGCCGATGTCCCCCAGCCCGGACCACCCCAGCCCTGATTCACCCGCTCCCGAACCACCCGCCACCGGCTCGCTGCGCTGGTCGGCCCAGACCGACGTCGGACGCGTCCGCACCAACAACGAGGATTCCTTCGTCGCCCTGACCTTCAACGCGGAAGGCGTGCGCCGCCTCGGCAAAACCGGCGAAGGATCTCTCGACCTCGGCGATTTCCTCTTTGCCGTCAGCGACGGCATGGGCGGCGCCAAATCCGGCGAGTTCGCCAGCCGGATCGCGGTCGATCAGATCACCCGTCTGTTCCCCCGCACCTACCGCCAGAATGCCATCGGCTTCGCCACCGGCTTCACCGATATCCTCAACGAGGTCTTCAGCCGCACCCACGCGGAAGTCTGCCAGCTCGGCCGGAGCTACGAGGAATGCCGCGGCATGGGCGCCACCCTCACCCTCGCCTGGATCAAACCGGGATGGCTCTACTTCGGCCACATCGGCGACTCCCGCCTCTACTACCTCCCGAAAAACGGTGGCCCGCTGCGGCAGATCTCTCACGACGACACCCACGTAGGCTGGCTCCGGCGCCAGGGGATGCTCAACGAACGTGAGGAACGCACCCACCCGCGCCGCAACCTGCTCAGCAAGGCGATCGGCGCCGGCCACCAGTTCGTCGAACCCCAACTCGGCGCCGTCGGCTACGAACCCGGCGACCGCTTCCTGCTCTGCTCGGACGGCCTGATCGACGGGTTCTGGGAGCACGCGCTCAACGACCGCATGGCCGCCCCCGACCTGACCGCCGCCGCCCTCGTGGCCGAATCCGTGGCCGAATCCGGTCGCGACAACACCACCGCCCTCATCATCGAGATCGAGCCCTGAAAAATGCTCCGTGACACCGGTCGGCCGATCCGGTTTCATATTCGGAATCTCCCCCGCCCGCCGCTACCCCCCGCCACCGCCCCGCATGTCCCGCCACCGGCTCCCGAATCCGCTGCTCGCCGCCGTCGCCGCCGTGGCCACCGCCACCCTCACCACCGCGGCTCCGGCCGCCGAAACCGCCGCCACTCCGGCCGCGTGGTCGCTGCGTGACCACCCGTACGGCACCACCCTCGTCTCCCCCGCCGGCCGGGACGTTTTCGGGTACCTCAAGATCAAACCGCTCGACAGCCCGCTGACCGCCAACAGCGCCTGCTGCCTGTACCCGGTCCTCACCCCGTCCGGCGTCCCGGTGGTGGAACTGGCCCCCGCCGACCACCGGCACCACCGCGGCGTGTTCTTCGCGTGGTATCACGTCAAGGGAACGGAAAGTCACGATTTCTGGGGATGGGGGGCGCACGCGCCCACCGAGGGCCGCCGTATCGTCAATTCGGGCCTCGCCCTGCTGCGACCGGACACCCGCGGCACGCCCCTGCGCATCGAGAACGACTGGATGGTCGGCAAAACCACCGTGATGAGCGAAAAGCTCGCCACGGTCACCCGCGTGCTGCCCGAGGGTCATTGGATCGAACTGACGTTCACCCTCGTCCCGTTCAGCCCGCTCACCGTGCCCCGCGCTGCCTTCAGCGGGTTCTGCGTGAAAGCCACGGTCGCTCCCGACATCGTCATCACTGCGCCCGGAGGCCCGGTCACTGTGCCCGCACCCAGACACGATGACCCGGCCACCGGCTGGCCGGACGCCGCCTGGTACGACTGCAGCTTCTCCGCCGGAAACGGCCGCACCGCCGGCATCGCCGTGCTCAGCCACCCGTCCAACCCGCCGACGCGATGGCACAACCTCGCCGGCATCGGCATGCTCAATCCATGCCACCTCATGGACCAGCCGCTCGAACTCAAACCCGGACGCCCGCTCACCCTGCGCTACGCCCTGCTCGCCCACGACGGGCCGGCCCCGGCCGCCGCCCTCAACGCTCTCGCCACCGCCTTCCGCGCCTCCCCCGCCTCCCCCGCCCGATGACTCCACCATGCCGGGAGAAAATCGCATGACCCAAAGCTGGCGCGGCCCGCAGGCCGTGGCCGCCTCTGTCATGTCTGCCCCTGTCATCGCCGCCGCCGCCACCGCGGCAGCCCTTGTCCTCAGCACCGCGGCGACCGGCGCCGGCAATCCCGCTCCCCCGGTGCCGCGCCCCGGCTGGTCGCTGGAACAATTGGCCGCGGCACCGGACATTGCCCACCCGAGCGTGGTCACAACCGCCCCGGACGGCCGGATTTTTGTCGCCGAAGACCCGATGGACATCCGCGAAGACGTGGCCCCGGACGCCCGCGCCGGCCGCATCCTCTGCCTGCACCCTGACGGGCGGCGCACCATTTTTGCCACCGGCCTGCACGCCGTCTTCGGCCTGCAATACCTCGAAGGGTCTCTCTACGTCCTCCACAATCCGCGGCTCACCGTGTTCGCCGACCGCGACAGCATCGGCCACGACCCGCGCGACATCCTGCATCACACTCTGCCGGAACCGTGGGCGCTGGGATGGAACGACCACATCCCGGCCAATTTCAAACTCGCCCTCGACGGGTATTTCTACCTCGCCGTCGGCGACAAAGGGCTCTTCGGATGCACCGGCACCGACGGACGGCGGCTCGACTTGCGCGGCGGCGGCGTGGTCCGCTTCCGCCCCGACGGCAGCGGCCTGGAATCCGTCGCCACCGGCCTGCGCAACATCCTCGATGTCGCCCTCAATGCCGATGACGACGCCTTCACGTACGACAATACCGACGAACACCAGTGGATGGGCCGCCTCAGTCATATCATCGAAGGCGGATTCTACGGCTACCCGCACGACTTCATCCCGCGACGGCCGTACACACTCTGGATGATGCACGACTTCGGCGCCGGCGCCGCCTGCGGCACGGTCTGCGCCACCGATGACGCCCTGCCTGCATCGATGGCCGGAAATCTGTTCCTCTCCGACTTCGGCAAACGCCAGATCACCCGCGTCACCATCGCCCGCGACGGCGCCACCTGGCGCGTCACCGGCACCGAGGACCTCCTGCCCAACCCGCCCGATGACTTCCGGCCGGTCGGCATCGACTGGTCCCCCGATGGACGCTCCCTGCTCATCTGCGATTGGCAACACCGCGACCACAAGGCCAATGCCACCGTCGGACGACTGTGGAAATTGTCATGGATCGGAAAATCCACCCCCGCCCCGCGCCCGGACTGGTGGCTACCGCTCGCCCTCGGCCAGAACGCCAACCCGTCCCCGGAAGCCCTCGTCGACGCCCTCGGTCACCCGGCCCGCAGCGTGCGTCTGACCGCCGTGCGGCGGCTGGCCGCGGTCGCCGCCACACCCGCCGCCGCCGGATCGGAACGTGTCGAGCCGCTGCTCCTGGAGCTTCTCCGCAACCCGGACCGGCCGCCGCTCCAGCGCGCGCACGCCGTCTGGGCGCTGCGCCGCGACTCCGGCTCC